>JAIWNO010000288.1 GCA_020216785.1 Desulfomonile sp. | reverse complement strand
GAAGATTCGACGGCCTTGCGTCGCTCGAAGTGAACGGGACCTCCCGACACCCCGGAGAAATCAATCGGAAATTATTTTTGGCAACCGCTATATAAAGCGCCGGCACCGAGGACGGGGCCCAGCAATCTCTGAATGACGCTCGTGGCAATAAGATCCAACTTTTGCAATCGCTCTATGATATGAACCGGGATTGGACGAAAAAGGGGAACCCTATATCGTTGGGTTCCCCTTTCTTCGTACTTGACGTCTGAAGGAAATGCAGCGCAGCCCGGGGACTGCTATTCGTTCTTACCCCAGTTGAACCGCTTCGCGGGGGTCCGCGTTTCGACCGTCGCTTCAGACGCTGCGGTTGATGTGCTCTCCGGCGAAGTCCTCATGGACGGTGGCGGACTGGTCCGTGAAGTTGCTCCCGATTCACGCGGACTCGGCGCCGAAGACCCTGCGCCCCACTGGAATTCGCGTTTGCTCTCGGGCTTGGCAGTTTCTTGCTGACCCCACTTGAGCTCAGTGCCGGACGATGAGGGAGGTGGCGGCGCCGTGGTGGTCACGCGCGAACGTGCGGCCGCCCGCGGGGTCGCGGCTTGTTGTCTCGGCTGAACGGCTGCCCGCGGTCTCTGCTCCGGGGCCTGTCTCACGGCCGCGGGCGCAGCTCTCCGAGGAGCCGGGGCCGGCTGCTGATACTGGGGCTGTTCAGCCTGCTCGCCGTAATCGTACACCTGTCCCTCTTCGTCAGCGACCTGGTCATACTGGGAGTTCCAATAAACTTCGTCCAATTCGAGGCTGGTCGGCTCGCGAACTTGGCCGGGGGTCTGCCCCTGACCGTACGCCGCGGGGTTGGCCTGCTGATAGTACTGGGAATCGCCATAGCCACCCTGACCATATTGCTGGGCATATCCCTGGCCGTATTGCTGCCCGTAGCCTTGACCATAAGCCTGACCATATTGCTGACCATAGCCTTGCTGGCCGTACTGCTGGCCATAGGCTTGTTGACCATATTGCTGACCGTACGCCTGACCATATTGTTGACCGTATTGGCCATAGGCCTGACCGTACTGCTGGCCGCCGTACTGTTGGCCATAACCGCCATATTCCTGACCGTATCCATAACCGCCGCCATAGCCGCCGTATTGGCCATAACCGCCGTAGCCGCCATACTCCTGTGCCGAGACCAATCCTCCCGCGCCGAGAACGGCCAAAATAGCAACAAGTGTAACAATGTTTCGTTTCATAAACCGACTCCTTATAACCGCGCTTCGGAGGATTGCGCCCCCGTGATGGGAAGGGCCAAGCATCAAGAATTATTTGCCTTCCATATGAGAATCCTCTTTGATATTAGACAATTCAACCTGAAAAATCAAGGGCTATTTTTATTCGCAGTCTACGGCGTTGACTTGAGTCCAGGAGCCGCGTATGGTGCCCCCGTTATGAACGTCGCACATTTGTCTGACCTCCATATCGGACGCCATGTCTCACCTGCGCAAGAGCGAGCGCTTGCCGAGGATCTCCTCAGCCGGAACCTCGACATGGTTGTCGTGTCCGGCGACATCACTGACCGCGGCTCTCGCTGGCAATTCCGCAAGGCTCAGGAATTCCTGCGCTCGCTTGGCGTTCCCTGTATCGTCGTACCCGGCAATAGAGAAATCAGCGCCACGGCGGTGTGGGAATGGCTGGTCCCTCCGTTGGCCATGAGCCGATTCCGGAGTTTCTTCGGGGCTTCGGACCGGGTGGTATTCATTGCGCACGAGCATAAAGCTGTTTTCTTTGGCGTCAACACGGTGCACAAGCTGCCGTCCTGGCCCGGAAAGATCGTGCGACAGACTCGTTATTGGCTCAGAGAAACGGCGGCAGGCTTTCCCGGTTATTTCAAGGTGCTCGCTCTTCACCACCCGGTCCTACCGGTGATCCGCGGGTCTTCGTTTTGGGCACACCAACTCTCCGATGCGGGCGAAGTCCTCAATATTTGCACGCTCACCGGCATATCACTCATTCTCCAGGGGCACAAGCATCGATCCGCAATCGTGGAGGTCGGTGTGCCCGAGCGTCAAGCCTCTGTCGTGGTTTCGTGCGGTGGTGCGCCTCTCACCCCGGACTTGGATTCCACATATCATTTTATCCGCGTGTCCGACGGCAGTCTCCATATTGAGCCGCGCGATTTCAAGGACGGACGGTTCCAACGAAACAGTGGTTACTCATTTCGGCTAAACGGTGGGAGGATCGTTCGGTAGGGGGGCGACCCTGTTGTGGTAAACAAAGATCGAGCGAATTGTAAAGGGCGACCGACTGGCCGTCCCGCCAAGCGTCAACATTGCCACGCTAGGGACCCTTTTCGGAGAAATCGTAATTCTCGGATTCTCAGTGCAGTCCCGTGGTCGAGAAATCAAAATTGGCGCAATAATAATAACAGGCGAGTAAGCTTCTCGGCCCACCGCCTGTCAGCATTGCTGCAATGCTGTAAGCATCGCGCCAGTGAGTACTATTACGGAACTGGCGGCTCGTGGTTCTTACAGAACGGCGTCTCGCCGATGACCGGAGCTTGGCACACTCTGCACAGCCCTCGGCGCACCGGGTCCTCGATGCTTGCGCATTCGTCCACCTCACCCGGGCGAGGTGTTTCATGTTCAGGCGCCGCATATCCGGGAATCCTTCTTTCTTCGGGGTCCATGGTACGAACCTCCTAATTCGTTCCTGCTGCTATTAATGATGCAGAGATCACGAATCGGTTCCATCGAGACGGGAATTTCACGGACACCGATGTGAATCCGGATAGTTACAGCCGTTGCCAAAAATAATTTCCGATTGATTTCTCCAGGGTGTCGGGAGGTCCCGTTCACTTCGAGCGATGCAAGACCGTCGAATCTTCGCCCACGGGACCTCCCGACACCCACCCAAGGACCTGCTATTCGGTCGGAATTTTTGGCAACTGCTATATACCGGTTGCCCAAGCTTGCGCCCTTCAACTCACCACAGACTCAGCCGGATCACGTCTCGGCGATTAACAGAACAACAGGCAAGGCCACGAACGCTAGCGCTGGACAGAAGACTTTTCTTCCGCGTCGGAGCGCCTTATGTAAAGAGGGGCAAGCGTATGAAGGGAATCGACTTTTCCTGTCTTGAAACGGGCCCGAGCCAAATGGGCGCACGCTGCAGCGGACGGAGGCCCCACTGGCCGGGCGACCAGCCGCGCGTTGATCTTCGCGAGATCCGCCACGACCGGATCTCCGCACGCGATAAGCTTTTCCGGATTGCCCGCGCCGAGCGAGCCGCACTCGACCCTCGATATGAGCATGGGCTCCGAGAGCGACTCCAGTCGCTCCGTCTCTCGCCGGTATAACGCGGCGTAGAACTCCCCGCGACGCGCATCAATTACCGCGGCGCCCGTCTCACCGGGCCGGAGTCCCTGCCAGGCCAGTGTGTCGAGACTCGATACACCGACTACCGGCGTGCCGAGCGCCAGCGCGATACCCTTCACCGTTGCGATACCTACACGGATACCCGAGAACGAACCCGGCCCTGTGGCCACTGCCAGGGCGTCGACGCTCATAAGCCCGTTGCGGAGCCTCTTGACGAGTTCCGCGATCGCGGGAGCAAGCCGCTCCACATATTGCCGGCCGTGCGGAAGCGTCCGCTCCTCCAGGAGCCGATCTCCCGACACGAGAGCGAGGCTGTGGACCGGGCTGGTTGTATGCACCGCGAGAATAATCATGGGAAGTGCCGAGAAATCGCTGAGGCAATCATGTAATAAGCTGCAAGGTAATACCGATGCGCTCTCAAAGAGGTAACTTCAACGACGTTCGGTAGGGGCCGACCCACGTGTCGGCCAGGCTTTCAGGGCGCACACGCGGGTGCGCCCCTACCAGGACCGTGTTACTGATTTGATGACGCATTCGCATGAAAGTCGTCCCCATAAGCACCTGCTATCGGGTGTGCGTATGGGGAGGTGCGCAGGGGAGATGGAGTCTCCCCTCCGCAGGATGGCGCAGCGTGGCGCTCTTAATACCCATCTCCGAGGCGAAGCCGCGGAGTGTTCACCGAAGCCGACGACTTTCATGATTCGTTGTGCCCAAAAACCGGGGCATGGGAGTTGATATCAGTCGTTCATAAATGCGCTCGCGTATTCCTGCCAAGAGGATTACTTCTTCCTCGTAATGACACGCTCGGACCCGTCATTGCGAGGAGCGAGCGACGAAGCAATCTCCAACGGACAAAGCGGGGATCGAATTATTAAACACCGGATTACGGAGGAGTCAGGGACCACCCCTGCGTGGCTATTCTGCTGATATCGTTGTAAAACACAAGGACCATAAGAAAGATGATAAACAGAAGACCAAGCTGAGTGGCCACCTGTCGGACTCGGCCCGTCACAGGCCGGCGAATGATCGCCTCCACCAGGAAAAACATCAGGTGTCCCCCGTCGAGGATCGGGATCGGCAAGAGGTTAATAATCGCCAAGTTGATACTGATGAAGCTCATGAGAAAGACAAAGCTGAACAGGCCAGCCCGCAGGCTCTCACCGGAGGCCTGAACGATGGTGATGGGGCCGCTAAGGGCTTTCGCGCTCACCTCGCCTTTAAAAAGCTTCACCACCGTTTCAACCACAAGGCCGGTCAGGTGACCGCTGAAACGAATCCCTTCGGAGATCGCGCCGAAAAAGCCCAGGGAGACCTTTTTTCCCGACGGCGTCACGCCTATCCGTCCCAGCGGGCGGCCGAAGAAGTCCTTCTGGTCGCTCAATTGCGGCATCACCGTAAGGTCAAGGATCTTTCCTCCTCTTTCCACAGTGATAGTAACTTTCCTTCCCGCGTTTTGCTCAATAGCCGCGCGCATTTCATCCCACCGTTGGATCGGCACGCCGTCAACAGCAGTGATGAGGTCGCCGGTCTTTACTCCCGCAATCGCAGCGGGGCTGTTCTCGACCACAGTACCGATCTCGGAGGCGAGCACCGGAAGCCCCATGAGATAACCCGCACAGAGGAGCACCACCGCCAAGAGGTAGTTAAAAACGGGCCCGGCCGCGATGATCGCAGTCCTTGTGAGGAGGGACTTGCTTGTAAAAGCCCGGTGAATCTCTTCAGGCGGAATTTCCTCATCAGATTCCGGATCTTCACCGAGTAGTTTCACGTACCCGCCGAGGGGCACCCAGCTCAGCATGTAGTCAGTCTCGCCCCATGTGCGCTTTATCATGGCCGGCGGAAAGCCGAGGGAGAACTTAAGGACTTTCACGCCCGCAGCTTTTGCGACAATGAAGTGGCCGAATTCATGCACAAATATAAGAACACCGAGGAGAATAATGAATCCGATTACATATTCAAAATACCACAAAGCTTGCCTCCATGGGGCTAATGTGACAATTCCTCTTTAGTCGCTGCGATTACTGTTTGCAATCGCCTCCGATAAGTATAAAATTTTTTCTTTTGAACACAAGGGCCTTGTTCCGGGTGGCGTCGTGAAACTGGGAATATTAGGCGGTTCATTTAATCCTCCGCACCTTGGGCACCTACGGTTGGCCGAAGAAGCAGCATTCGCTCATGACCTCGATCGGATCATGTTTGTACCGTCTTCGCTGCCGCCGCACAAGTCTCAGGCGCACATGGCCTCCCCGGCGCACCGCATCGAAATGACCAGGCTTGCGTGCCGCGACAACCTGCTTTTTGAGGTATCCGACATGGAGCTTCGCCGCGGGGGACCGTCGTACACGGTTAAGACCTTGGAGGCCCTCGAGCGGGAAGGAAACCGAGATCACTTTTTTATTCTCGGATCGGATTCACTTCGAGAGATTTCCACGTGGAAAGAGTACGAGAGGTTGTTCCAACTGTGCAACTTCATTGTGGTGCAGCGGCCTGGAGTAAGCTTCGAGGCGGCGTGGACCGAGGTGCCGGCGGCCGTCCGGGACCGTTTTCATCACGAGGGAGACGGCTTTGTGAGTCCCGAGAACCGCTTGATCATACCGTCGCACGTGTGCGGGCTCGATATCTCATCGACCCGCATCCGCAGCCTTGTGAGAGAGGGTCGCAGCATCCGGTACCTTGTGACGGAGCCGGTTCGGGCCTATATTGAAGAGAATTATCTCTATAGACGTTGAATGCTCATGAACAAAGCTACTGCCGACCTCGCGGAAATGACGTCGAAGGCGAAATCGGAAATCCTTCTCAGGGCGGCCATGTCGAAAAAGGCCCTAAATCCGGTGCTTATCAGGCTGACGAACCTGACCACCCTTGCCGATTATTTCCTCATTGTGTCAGCTCGGTCTGCCAGGCAGGTTTCCGCGGTGGCGGAAGAGGTTATGAAGAAAGGCCGGGAGCACCATTTCGAGCGTCTATCGGCTGAAGGCGTCAAAGAAGGCACTTGGGCACTCCTTGACTACGGGGATGTGGTCGTCCACATCTTTCAGCGGCCGGTTAGGGAGTTTTACGACCTTGAGGGACTGTGGATCGAGGCCCCCCGCGAACCGCTTCCCAGTGACCTCGGCCAAGACACCGCGCCGGCGGAAGAGGACGAAGAGGAAGAAGACTGGTGAAAACCGGAAAGATCCTCCTACTTCTTGAATAACGCCTCCAGTTTCTTGCGGGCCTCCGCTGCCTTGTCCGTGGTAGCGCGAGCGATCTTGGTCTCTCTCAACGTGAAGAACTCGCAGAAATTTCGACGGTCCTTCATGGAAACCTTCTCCGCCTGCGGCTCTCGGCAGCTGTTCGGGGAGGATTCGTCATACTCGACGCAGTTGAGGCAGCACTTCACATCGGAACCACACTGCGGACACGTGTCGTCCCGGAAGACCTTCTCAACGAACTCCAATGCATCGCCGCAATGGTGGCAATATCCTCTCTTCATGGGGGGACCCTCGGTTATTTGCTTCCCGTTTCCGGATGGGCTTCAATTCGGGCGGGCCCCAAGGCCGCCTTTACGTCCTTCTCTTCCCGTTCGGGGATGTGCTATAGAGTATTATAGCTCACTATCGAATCCGGGAGGATGTCCATTATGGGAGAGCCCTTCCTTGTCGGTCTCCCGCAGGGAGACGATTTGCTCGCGGCCGTCACACGCTCCTTTGATGAGCGCTCCATTCGAAAAGGCGCTTTCTCGGTCATTGGGTTGTTGAAAAAGGCCGTGCTCGGTTGCTTCGATCCGGAGACCCACGAGTACACGAATCGTGAGTTCGTGGGGCATCTCGAGATCGCGTCCTGTTCGGGCAACATTTCGGAAAAAGATGGAGAGGTCTTCGCACACTGCCACTTGGTGCTGGCGAACAAAGAGTTCCAGTGCATCGGCGGTCATCTCATGCCGGGCAGCGTAATTTTTGTGGCGGAATTGTACGGCACTCCAGTCCCTGGCCCTGTACCGGTGCGCCTGTTCGACGAATCGAGAGGGCTTTACCTCTGGCCGGCGGCCTCACCCGAGCGGCAATCTTGACCCGAATAGTGCCCCGGTTGCCTTTTTCCATGCTATCCCGCTCGCGCGACGACTGGGAGGAGCGGTGATGCGACCCGCTGATTTGCTCCTCTTCTTTGTTATCTTCGCGTCTATGGCGGCCGCGGTGTTGTACCCCGGAATGGGGACATTGTTTCAGCCGTTCATTCTTCACTTTATGATGCTCCTCCTTTTTCTGAGCTTCATCAAGATAGACTTCCGCGCTCTGCTTGACGCAACGCCGCCTGCACTCTTGCGCCTCGCGTTCCTTGTTGCGGTGAAGCTCGTGGTGCTCCCTACGTTGTTGTACTGGGCAGCCCTCGCTATTGTTCCCGACTACGCGATCCCGGTGCTGCTGCTGTCCGGGATTTCCACGGGCGTAGTAGCGCCGTTCATCGCGACTCTCGTCGATGCGGACGTCGTGCGAGTGCTCCGCATGGTCATCGTGACTTCGGTGCTCGTGCCGTTCTCTCTGCCTCTGCTCGTCAAGATCCTGGCGGGCGCGGAGATCACTATACCGCTGGAGGCGATGATCCAGCTCCTCGCGATGGTGATTTTCGTGCCGATGATTGCCGTACTGGTCGCGCGGCGGCTCATCCCACGTGTGCTCAATGCGATCACGGCATACCAGTTTCCGATTACGCTGACGCTCTTCGCTATAATCAATCTGGGCGTATTCTCCAAATACTCTTCCTATTTCTTCGTTCACCCCGGTCAATTGCTGGTATCGCTCGTGATCGTATACGTTCTTTCCGCGATGTTTTATGCCACGGGTTTCGCGATCACCCCCAACCGTGGGCTGCCCAATCGGCTCGCCGCAGGCGTCAGCCTTGCGCTCATGAACAACGTGTTGGTGATCGTCTTCTCATCGGCTTTCTTCGGGCCTTTGGCTCCCCTCCTCGCGGCAATGTACATGTTTCCCTTTTATACGATGATCGTCCCGGTGAGGCTGCTGGCTCGCAGGATCAAGGACACGGCCGATGCGAGGCTTGAATGCGCGTAGGAGATCGATTCAGAAATGCCTTCACGTGGGCGTCAGCGACGACCTGTTGTAGGGGTGGGTCTGAGACCCGCCCCTACGGAACATATCGCTTCGGTAAGAACCTCGCTTTGCCTGGCGGTTTGGGGGCAAGATATCTATGGATCGATCTACTAGTTCGGTTCTTTCTTCGAAGGCATAGGATCGTCAGAAAGCACCTCTTTGAAAAAAGTCTCCCCCCGACGCCCCCCTTCAAAAATTTCTTGCATGGCTCAGATGAGCCGACGACCTATCTAAATGAGGAGGTTAGGCACAACGTTCGATTCAAGGGGCCTCCCCGTTTACTTCTCGGAAAAAATCTTCACATAAGAGTCACCGTGTTTGTTACCGCCTTTGCTGCGGTCCTGCTCGCCTCGTGCCGGACAAATGAGCCTGCGCAGCCGTACCGCATGAACCGACTGCTCCTCGGGACTCTGGTGGAAATATCCCTGGTGGGAGATCCCGACAAAGTCAAACCGGCCGCTGCGGCCATTTTCGAGGAAATGCGGCGCGTCGAGGACCTGACTTCTTTCCACAAGCCGTCCAAATTGACTGAAATCAACGATCGGGCTGGATCGGGGCCGTTCGCCGGAGATCCCGAGGTGATGAGTCTCATTCAACGGGGGCTCGCCTACGCAGAGAAGTTCCATGGGACTTTTGATCCCACTGTCGGCGCGGTTACAAAGCTGTGGCGTTTCAGCGGCGATCAACCTCCCCGATTGCCCGAGCAGTCGGAGATCACCGAGGCCTTGACCAAGGTCGGCTGGAGCAAAGTCAAGGTTGACGCATCCGCGGGAACCATCGATCTGCCTGTCAAGGGTATGGCCCTGGACCTGGGCGGAATCGCGAAAGGCTACGCATTGGAAAGGGCTGTATCGGTCGCGAGAAGCTTCGGTGTGGAAGGCGCGCTTATCAATGTCGGCGGGGATATGGTGGCGATGGGCGAAAAGCAGCCCGGAGTTCCCTGGCGCATCGGGGTGCAGCATCCTCGCAGGTCCGACGCCATCGCCGCCGTGCTCGATGCCAAGGATCGGGTAGTATTCACTTCAGGTGACTACGAGCGCTTTTTCGACCGTGACGGCACACGATACCACCATATTATCGATCCTCGCACGGGATATCCTGCTCAAGGTACGCAGTCGGTCACGATTGTGGGACAGGATACTCTCCTGGCCGACGCGCTGGCAAAAGCGGTTTTTATTCTTGGGTCCGGGCGCGGCCTCAAGTTGGTTGAATCAATGGGTGGGATGGACGCCCTGCTTATCGACGCAGGAGGCAAGACGTGGACCTCGAAAGGAGCGGCTGAAGTCTTTCAGCTACGACGATAGTGTCTCTTCAGTCTCCTGCGGGCTTGCCGGGGGAACCGAGTCATTACGGGGAGTGAAACGATGAGGCAATCTTCATTGGAGAAGCGTCGGGATTGCTCCCCCGCTTTTCAGCGGGGTCGCAATAACAGGTTCGACCGGGAGCTCCGGCCTCGCGTACCTGAAGGGTTGCTGATGAGGCGCGGTTCTCCTTGACCGGTCGTGGCCGTTGATGGTAATGTCCGGCAGACGCTGGTGAAAATGTTGCTTTTGCGGCTTGTTGGCCGTTTCAGTGAGGAGGGACAATGGGGCTTCGGACTGTATCGATGCTGGTGATCGCGGCGCTTATAACGGCAGCCGCGCCTCCGGTACTGCTTGCGGGTGACTGTGGGCCCCGGCCGTGCCTCCCGGACATCCCGATCCCTCCCGGATCCATCGGCCCCGTGTCCGTTCCGTTTGACGTCCCTATCTGGCCTACGCTGTTGAAGACCGAGTTCCATATCCTGCCGTGGATCAGCTTCGGTCGTGCTTCAATTTGTATTCCTGGGACAGCGTGCGCGCTTGAGTTTCCCGCGCCTTGTTTATCGCTCAAGCCTATTCCCATATGGATACCGTGGTTGAGACCGCTTGATGCGGAATGCAAGGACCCCGCTATCTGCGGCCGACCCTGAACGCAAGGTGGTGTGAGCGGCTCAGGGGGAACAAGCGGGGCAACTCTGCCGTAGATCTCACGCAACCGGCTTCAGTCCTGTGAATCGATCTTCCATCACTCTTCAGTTGGAGCACGCGCTCGCATTCCTTGTCGAAGACGCTCCTTTTTTGCTCCCTTCCCGCTCGCGCAGAGAAGAGCTTATCCAACGGACACAGCGTCTGCTTCAGGAGGCACGGACGGCCGGCGAAGTTCTTTACGTCGGGATACTCGGCGGCACAGGGGTGGGTAAGTCCACCTTGATCAACGCTCTCGCCCAACGGGAGATCTCGAACTCGTCCGAACAGCGGCCGCGTACTGACAAGGCGGTTGTCTATCGCCACAGGGAGACCCCCCGAGGACTTGAGCAGGTTGCCCACCTCGTGCGATCTCCGGATGCAGTGCACGACAGCGACACCGTTCGAGACCTCATCCTGATGGACCTGCCGGATTTCGACAGCGTCAAACATGAGCATTATCAAGCGGTGGCACAGATCCTGCCGGTCCTCGACTGTGTCGTCTGGGTGGCCAGCCCAGAGAAATACGCGGATGAGCGCTTTTATTCCTGTGTCCGTGAGACGGCCATCAACAAGACGAACTTCACTTTTGTCCTCAATAAGGCCGACATGTTGCGGTCGGACGACCCGCAGGAACGCCTCTCAAGGCATAAAGAGCTGCTTGGAGACTTTGTCTTTCGTCTGAAACATGAAGCAGGTATTGACGAGCCGCGCGTGTTCGTGGTGTCCGCTCTTCAGGAATTCCGAGGCCAGGACGGCGACCCGGTGCAGGCCGAGGAGTTTCACCGCTTCAGAAGCTTTCTCATGGCTCGGAGGGACGCGAAGGAGATCGCCTCGATCAAGCTCGGCAACCTGGCCGAGAAAGCTCAACGCCTCTTCGACGAGATCCGGTCCGAGGTTCGGCCCGATGAGAAGCGCCGAGCACTCGATTCCATCGTCGCGGTTTCGGGCCGCGGCGGCCCTGCTGATGCGAAGCCGGAGCTTATAATCGCCGAGTTTTCCGAAAGGCTCGCAGGTTGTGTGCTCCTTCCTCTGCTCGTTGAGGATCCGTCGGTCTGGCCTGTTCGATTGGCGACGAAGGCCCTCGCGTGGCTGAGATCCAACGGCGGAACGGCTGCGGACGAGGTGGAGTCTGTCTTGCAGCAGGCAGCGTCCGCTCTAGGCAAGGACACTTTGCTTGAGCTGGAGATGTTCGGCGCGCGTATCGACGCGGAGGTGCTCCTGGCGTTCCGCGATGCCGCGATCTTCAAGGAGCGCGTATCGCCGGAAGAGGTAATCACGGCAGCACGAGCCGCGGCTCGGTCCACATTCGAGGTGAGCATTGCCGCAGCACGCAGCGCTATTGGGTCGTTTCCGCGATTGCGTCGAGGGTGGCAAAAGCTGATTCTCGCTCTTCCCGTCATCGCTCTGGTGATGAAACTGACGGGTATTCACAGCTTCGAAGGAGGACTCGGCGCGCTGACCGTCACGAGCGTGCTCAACGCGCTCTTGTCTTTTGTGACAACGCTCTTCAGTTCCGAAGGCTTGACCGCGCTGGCAGTAATGCTTATTTTTGAGGTGCTTGTCGCTTTGTGGCTCGCTTCACGACGGCTGAAAAAACTTGAGCGGCAATCCCGCGGCCTCGGCAGGTCCACTATTGAAGTGCTGTACCAGAAACTGAGGGCAGATGCCGAGTCCGCACTGGAAGCGAGAAATGAAATGGTGTGCCGACTGGACGTTGGTCTTAAGCGCCTCGACCAATTGACGGTCACCTGAGGCCGGCGTGGAGCTGCTGCGGTTTATCGTGCGCAACATCTTTCGTAACCGCCTCCGGTCGATTCTGACGATCGCGGGCGTGACCGTTGCGCTGCTCTCTTTTTGTATGCTCCGCACCCTGGTGACCGCCTGGTATGCGGGAGTGAACGCGTCTGCACCCGACCGCCTGGTGACCCGCAACAAGGTGTCGCTCATCTATCCTCTGCCCGTATCCTACAGGAACAAAATTCTCCAGGTGCGCGACGTGGCCGCGGTCGCCCACGGAGTGTGGTATGGCGGCATATATAAGGACAAGAAGAACTTTTTTGCGCAGTTTGCGGTGAGCGGGTCCGAATATCTGAACCTCTATCCTGAGTTCCTCCTGAGCAATGGTGAGAAATTGATCTTTGACAAGGAGCGCAACGCGTGCATCGCGGGGCGCAAACTTGTCAAGCGGTTCGGTTGGAGGATCGGCGACGTGATAACGCTGCAAGGGACCATTTTTCCGGGGAACATTGAACTGGTGTTGCGGGGCGTATATCGAGGCGCGAAGGAAACCACCGACGAAACCGCCTTCTTCTTCCGCTACGAGTATCTCAATGAGCGAAACCGCGCGGCCAACTCCACGTTCGCGGACAAAGCGGGGTGGTTTGTGGTGAAAATCAAGGACCCTGACCGGTCTGCGGAAGTCTCCCAAGAGATCGACACACTCTTCCAGAATTCCCTCGCGGAGACGCTCACCGAAACCGAGAAGGCTTTCCAGCTCGGCTTCGTTGCAATGACCGACGCAATCGTCACGTCGCTCAAGGTCATTTCCATTGTAGTTATCGGTATCATCCTGATCATTCTGGCGAATACGATGGCTATGACCGCACGGGAGCGCTCGTCCGAATATGCAGTGCTCAAGACCCTGGGATTTCGGTCGTGGTTTCTCTTTCGCCTGATAGCGGGCGAGTCTCTCGTCATCGCGATCATTGGCGGAATCGGGGCGCTTGTCCTCAGTTTCCCCGCTGCGAGGGTGTTCCAGGCAATGCTCGAGCAGTTCGTCCCGGTATTTGAGGTGGAATCTTCCACCCTGCTTTTGATCGCCGGTGTAGCGTTATTTATCGGTATTGCTGCGGCCTTGCCGCCGGCGTGGCGCTCAAGCCGGATACCCATTGCCGATGGACTGCGGCACATGGGTTGAGCGTGCCCGAATGGACGCTTCTTCAAGGAAAGGCTCGGTTGCAGCCCGCTGCGTCGTGGTTCGATCCGGACTGCCTCCATGGTGGTCGGGATCACCGACAGCCAATTCAAGATGACGCGAGTGCGCCGGTTCCGAGGGTGCCGGATCAGTGGGAATCCATTTCTTGACGCGGCCGAGGAAGGCGAACGCCGGCAAAGAAAGGAAAAACGTTAACGCAAAGTAATGCGCGTACCCCATCTCGTTTGTGGCCCAGCCGCTGAGACTGCCCGCAAGAATGCCCGTAATCTTGAAGAGCGCCGAAAGAAGCGCGTATTGGGTAGCTGAGAACTCCTTGCGGCAGATACTCATCATGAAGGCGAGGAATGCCGCGGTTCCGAGCCCCCCGCAAAACGACTCCGCGATCGAGGCGCTATATATGCCCCAATGACCTGTTTGCGGAGCTGCAGCCACCCACGCGTAGAACAGGTTGCTGACCGATTGCCATAGCCCCAAGAACCAAATCCCGTGGAAGATGCCGAACCGGGCCATGAAGAGCCCCCCGGCAAGCCCACCCACTATAGCCGCAAGCACTCCAAGTGTTCCGGTGATGAGCCCGATCTCTGTGGTCGACAAGCCTCGGTCCAGCCAAAACGGTCTTACCATCGGGCCCATCGACATGTCGCCCAGTTTGTAAAGGAGAATGAACGCGGCGACCTGAATTACCCCGGGACGCCCGAGGAAATCCTTTACCGGAGCAATGAGAGATTGAGCTGAAAACCGCGGCCTCTGCACTTCCACGTGCGGAAGTCTGAACGAAAGGAAACAGCATACCCCCAGCAGTGCAGCAGCACAGAGGTATGTCAACCGCCAACCGGCCCAGCCGCCCAGCGCCACGAACAGGCCACCCGCAACCACCAACGCCACTCGGTACGCGGCTTGCCTGAAACCGTTCGCGATGCCGAGCTCAGACGCATTGAGCAGCTCGATGGAGTACGCGTCGACCGCAATATCCTGGGTTGCCGAGAGCACTGCAAGAGACACGACGCACGCCCACAGGAACGCACTGGGGTCGGATGGATCCAGTGGCATGAGGACCACGATGCACGCGGCCATTCCGAACTGGCTGGCCGCTATCCAATGCCGCCGAGCGCCAAGGAAGTCCACTGCCGGGGCCCAAAGAAATTTCAGCGCGTACGGCAGGCTCAAGAGGCTGAGCAACCCCATGTGAACGAGCGACATGCCGTGAAGGCGGAAATAGACGGGCAGAGTCTGCTCGATAAGGCCCAGGGGGAACCCTTCTGCGAAGTAAATGAGCGAGACCAGGAGGAGCTTGCGGTTGAGGGTCAAGGTGGTGTCGGGACTCCTTTGTCCGCGGTGTTCAGGGACACGGCAGGGGCATCATATACATTGTGCTAAAAAAATCAAATGATTTCTTCATAATTATGGCAATACACTTAATATATTCTATGATATAGCGATTACGAGTTTAATTTATTGATTAATTATCATTGCGGCCATGGCGGCATATCGGCGAGCCACGTCACAATCATTTCTTAAATGACCAAGTTCCTTTCGACCGATATTGGTTCCATAGGGGATTTGGCTTATAATAAGGTTACACGGAAAATACGCCTGATGGAGGGGGATGGTTCCTCCTGGGGAATCACGCAACAACAGGCGGGGTACCCGATAATGGCTCAAGACGTACCGATCAATGCAAAAGAAGCTCTGGAGTGCATCAGAAGCCGCATGTCCAACGCAGAGGTGATGGAGCGGTTCAAGATCACTACCAAGGGCTACGCGGACCTCCTCAAACAGCTCTTTCGGAAAAAACTCATCACTGAGGAAGATCTGAAGCGCAGGGGCATATCCTTCACTTATACAACAAAACAGGAGCCGAAGCCCGCTCCCGCCGTTATCGCTCCCCCACCCCCATCGGAGGACGAAGAGTTTCTCGACACTGCGGCGCTCACCGACCTGCTGTCGTTCAAGCCGGCTTCAAGCGCGCACGCCCCGGCTCCTGACGGTCCCGCGGAGATCGGCTCCTTTGACGACGAAGCCCAGTCTTCACCCAAGAAGCCCAAATACAGCCTCGCGGGTCTGTTCAAGAAGAGCGGTTAATTCACTCACGAGCCTTCCGAGAGGTCGATTTCCTTCCCCGTCCTGTAAGCCAGCGCCTGAGCGGTCGCAACAAGCTTGCCGCTTTCCGGGTCTCTGATCTCGCAGACGTACGATGAGGTTCGCCTCGTTCGATACATTTCGTGAGCGGTCGCCTCGAGGAGGGCCGCCCCCTTGGGCGGCGCCACATAGGTAATGCTCACGTTCAGCGCCACCGAAAGTATCCCGTGCGCGTTGCACGCGAGTTGAAACGCTTCGTCAATGAGCGAAAAAAGCGCGCCGCCGTGCGTCGCCCCGAAGATGTTGGCAAGTTCGGGCCTGACGCGCATCCGCACGCGCGCCGAGCCCTCACCGACTTCCGCGACTTCGATCCCGAGAAGCCCGGCGTACGGCTCCGACAGGGATCGCTTCCGCAATTGATCACAAAAGGTTTCGCTCATCAGTGCCTCGTCGTACCTGGAACGGCCTCAACGGCCGGTTGAGCACTCTCGGCCCGAGCAGGCCCAATGACATGAGCAGCTTGGCAAGCTCTTCCATGGGCATGTCCAATTTCTGAACGTCTTCCACCGGCACGAGCACGTTGAAGCCCGTCGCAGGAATCGGAGAGTTCGGCACGAACACGAGGAGATGCTCTCGACCGTCTCCCAGCACATAGCGCTCACTGGACGTGAGCAGCGCGAGCATCTGCAGATTTCCCACTCTGATGTGCACCACACCGCCGAACCGTTCCGAGTCCCCTTTACCATTCTGCGCGAAGAGCGCTACAACCTGACCGACCCCGGCGTAAATCTTGCCCAGCAACGGAATGCGCGACAGCAGCGAATCCAGCTCCTTTTGCATCCGCCCGACCGTGGCGCGTGTGACCAGGAAGCCGAGCACGATCATGAGGAGAATTACCACGAGGTAGCCCACCACATATCCTACGTAAGGGATGGGCCCAAAGACCGTCGCAAGAAATCTCCCAAACGGACTGCTCGGACCGATGTACGCGTCCGCGACCCGGACGAGCCATCCCACCACAAAGACCGTCACCAGCAGCGGCAGGATGGTCGCCGTTCCCGTGACAAACAAACGAATGATGGAACCGAAGAAAGCGCGCATTTTTTCAATCCGGACCTTTCTCTCTCCTCACCCGGGAAGGAGGAAGGCGCCAATGCCGTTACACTGGAAATCATTCCGCGTCCCCCAGTACCGCGGGCAAACCCCATTGATCAAGGGATTATATCTTGAAACTACCACGGAGATCGCGTTTTCGCTATAATGATCCCGTCAGGACCCCGTCAGGAAACGGCAAGGATTAACCGATAAGCCCGTCTGCGGGGTTTTTCTTTTGGCGTCCCGGGCTCGTGAGCGACCGGCAGGCCTGGAATTGGAGACATCCAATCGGGGAGACCCCGGTTGATCTCTTCCTATCCCACAGACGAGGCAGCTGTCCGGAGGCATTGCGGTTGACTGCCAATGATCTGCGGATTCTCCATTATCCCTGAGATCTTGGGGTCTTTCACCGGGCCCCGCTTTCTCGGGCGCGCTCCATCCTCACGGGCGGTCAAAGTCACATATCCGGCGAACACGAAGAAGACGATCAACATCACGCCGAGAACCAGCATCACCCAATCGCGATTTGTGCGCGTTTGCTTCGGGATGCGCGGCCGGGCTTTTGGGGCAGATTCGTTCACAGGGACTCTCCTTCACTGTTAACTTGGAGCAGTATAGCGGAAGTTCGCTCTTATCTATAGTTTTTCCCTTTCGTAGTCTTCCGGTCGGCGTGTGAAGCGCGGCGGCATGATTTTGGGCGAGCTGTGGTGTTTGCCGGGCTGGCGC
>JAIWNO010000287.1 GCA_020216785.1 Desulfomonile sp. | reverse complement strand
CCACCGCGACGACCATGCCCGGGTTCCTTGCTTTGGTGACCTTGAGCCTACCCAGCGCGCTATAGACTTTGTGTTCGGCCTTTTCCCTGATCGAGCAGGTATTGATGACCACTACGTCGGCCCGGTCAGGGGCGCCGGCCGGGGAAAGTCCAATCCCCTCCAGCAGCGCGGCCATCTTTTCCGAGTCGTGCTCGTTCATTTGGCAGCCGTATGTTTCTATGTAGTACGTCCCGTGGTGCACTGTTTCCTTCCGGTGCCGCGTTTTTCGATTTCATGATGGGGCTGGGCAGGAAAAGAGTCAACAGCCCGCGGCCAAATCGAGATTACCGTCGGATTGCCGCCCACAGTTTGGAAATAAGCGCGCAAGGCAGCATCTGAAGCCATCCTCATTATATGCGAAAAAATCACTCATCGCGATTGGGCCATGATTCCACAGCCTTACTCTAAGGTCAAGCTTTGTGCCCGATTATCGAGCACGCATGTAACTAGCCATGATAACTGCTGAAACTATACCGGTACCTCAGCGCGCCGAAAATTTGAACATTCATCCTGTGAACCTGAGAAAAAAATCATCAGCGCGCCTCCGCGCGGGTGTAAGGCCTCTTGGAGAACAAAACGGCAAAACAGGCTCTGACAGGCAAAAAAAAGCCCGCCTTACGATAAGGTGGGCTGAGGGTATGGTTAAAGGAGTCGTTGTTCAAATTATAAGAGTGCAATCTATGTGCCAATGTTCCGAATCAAAATAATTTTGTTCTTGATCCCATACGAACCCAAAATCGCGAACCGTCATGACGGAAAGGCCAGGCCTCAAACGCTGAAAACCGCTACAGGAGCTTGTCCACGTCGGCCATGAGGCCGCGCACGGCATTGACTGATCGTTCGAACGCGGCTTTTTCTTCTGCAGTAAGTTCGAGTTCCAAGACGCGCTCCACGCCCAACGCGCCCAACACCGCGGGTACTCCTACGAAGATATCCCTCTGGCCGTACTCGCCGTCCAGGTACGCGGCCGCGGGCAGCACGCGCTTCTTGTCTCTCAGGATCGAGGCTGCCATTTGCACTGCCGACGCAGCGGGGGCATAGTACGCGCTCCCTGTTTTGAGCAGGCCGACGATTTCCGCCCCGCCGTCCCGCGTGCGCTGAACGATCTGATCAAGCCGCCCGGACGGAATAAGCGCGCTGACAGGAATGCCGCCCACTGAGCAGTACCTGGTGAGCGGCACCATCGTGTCGCCGTGTCCGCCGAGGACAAGCGCGTGTATATCTTCCACGGACACGCCCAATTCCATCGCGATGAAGCTCCGGAACCTGGCGGTATCGAGCACTCCGGCCATACCGAGGACCCGTCGCGGGCTAAATCCGGATTTCTTCCACGCGGTATATACCATCGCGTCGAGCGGATTGGAGATGATGATCATGATCGCGTCCGGCGACGCTGCGGCTGCTTTTTGAGCCACCTCTCCAACGATCTTCACGTTGGTAGCGAGCAGATCGTCCCGGCTCATACCGGGCTTTCTCGCAATGCCGGCGGTTATGACAACGAGGTCGCTCCCGCGGGTCTCCTCGTAGTCGCCGGTACCGATGATCTTTGTGTCCACACCAAGAACAGGGGTCGTCTCAAACAGATCGAGCCCTTTGCCTTGAGGCACGCCGTCGATGATATCCACGAGCACGACGTCGCCCAGCTCAGCGGCGGACGCGTACGCCGCGACGCTTGCGCCGACGTTCCCCGCCCCCACCACGGTGATCTTGGTTCTTCGCATACTTCCACCCTCCTGCCTGTGATCCGATACTACGGAACCCTTTTCAATAGAGAAAGACGGCCCGAGTCGCTCCTTCGGCATTGCGTGTCCGTCATTTCCCAGGGAGACGCAATATGTAAATATGTCTTTATAGCAGTACGTCCGGCAACGGTTAAGGTGTTTTCGATGCGGAGGCCTCTTCTTGTTGTCTTGCACTACATGGCGCTGCAATCCAACAATCATGAAATTGATCGGTCAACTCAGAAATTATCGTAGAGTGACGTGTGGATGCGGAATATCAAGTCCTTGATCATACTGGAAATAGCACGACGCCGATTGGTGAGCGTTTCGCTGATCGAGTCCGTGACCAGATAGCTGTGCGACGCTGTGAATACCTTCTGCCAGAGTTTTTCCCGCGTGTCCGCGCGCTCCAGGTTGCACGCCACCTTCAGCGTCCCGACTCGCGTCAGCTCTTTGCTATCTGCTTTGTAAATGGCCGGCGTGTCGTCGTACGTGGCAATAACCGTATCGAGCACCACCTGTCCACCGCTGCGGACCGGCTTCAGTCTGGTCCCCAGGGCGAACTCCTCGCGCAGATCGTTCGTCAGCTCGGTTTCGATCCCTGTGATTGTGGTGTTATTGACCGCGCTTTTGATAACGATGGTCTTGATGTCCGGTGGAAACGGTGTCTTGTCGGAAGCCGCGCCGAAACGGTACCCGCAACCCGACCCGGCCAGCAGTCCCACCAGACACAGGCCGGCAGCGAGAAAGCCGATTTTCTCCGTGCTCGATCGCGTCATGCTTCGCTTCGGCCGACAGGCAGCGCCGGATCTCACCCTACCACGAGATTCAACAGCTTGCCGGGCACCAGGACCGCTTTTCGCACCGTCTTGCCTTCTATAAACCGCTGGACATTCGAAGCTGCCAGTGCGGCTTTTTTCACGACTTCCTCGGATGCGTCCGCGGGGACAATCACCTCGCCCCGCTTCTTGCCGTTCACCTGCACCACGATGAGCACCTCGTCCTGCACGAGGAGCGCCGAATCGTACGTCGGCCACGGGACCCGCACCATGCCCGGTCGGCCACCGAGGGCTTCCCACAATTCCTCGGCCACATGCGGCACGAAAGGCGAAAGCAGCACCACAACCGCTTTCAGCGCTTCCAGGTATGCGGCTGCAACGTCGGGCTTGGCCTGCACCTCCTGGGGATCGACACGGGAAAGCTCATTCGTCATCTCCATTATGGCCGCGACCGCGGTATTGAAATGGAAGCGCGTCTCGATGTCCTCCGTGACCTTCTTGATGGTGCGGTGGGTGAGTCTCCGTATGCTGCGCGCAGGCCCTTCCGCAGTGGTGGTCGGTTGTCCCGCGCGGAGGTCCTTGAACTGGTGAATGAGGTTCCATACACGATTGAGAAACCGTGACGCACCTTCGACGCCTTCACTGGTCCAGTCGAGGTCGCGCTCCGGGGGAGCGGCAAAGAGGCAAAACAAGCGCACCGTGTCCGCGCCGTATTTGGAGACCAGCTCTTCTGGATCTACCACGTTGCCTTTGGACTTGGACATCTTCGCTCCGTCCTTGATCACCATGCCCTGGGTGAGGAGATTGGTGAACGGCTCGTCGCTCTTCTTGATGCCCATGTCCCTGAGCACTTTGGTGAAGAACCGGGAATAGAGCAGATGCAGGATCGCGTGCTCGATCCCGCCGATGTACTGGTCCACCGGCAGCCAGTAATCCACTTCGTCCTGATCGATCATTCCCTTGTTGTAGCGGGGACAGGCATAGCGGTCGAAATACCACGACGACTCCACAAACGTGTCCATCGTGTCGGTCTCACGCCGCGCGGGCCCGCCGCAGGCCGGGCAGTCCACGTTGACCCACCAGTCCAGGTCCGGCAGAGGCGAACGACCGCTCTCGGGGAATTCTATGTCCGTCGGCAGCACCACCGGCAGCGCCTCATCAGGCACCGGAACAACCCCGCATTTCGGGCAGTGGATCACGGGAATCGGAGCGCCCCAATACCGCTGTCGCGAAATCCCCCAATCGCGTATGCGGTAATTGATCGTTGGTCCGCCCTTCCCCATTGAGGCAAGCTTCTGCGCGATCGCACCCATCGCGGAGATATTGTCCATCCCGTCGAACTCACCCGAATTCACCAGCACACCCTGGTCCACGTACGCTTCGGACATTGTAGCCGGGTCGAGCCGGTCGCCGTCCGGCTGAATAACCACGACGATCGGCAGCCCATATTTCCTCGCGAATTCAAAATCCCGCTGGTCGTGGGCAGGCACGGCCATCACCGCTCCCGTTCCGTAATCATAAAGGACGAAATTTGCCACATACACCGGTATACGGCGGCCTGTCAGCGGGTTCACACAGTACGCTCCGGTGAACACCCCCTCTTTTTCGGCTTCCTCGCCGGTGCGGCTCTGCCAGTCCTGAGTGAGTACCCGGTTGATAAATTCCCTCACCTGCTTTTCCTGGGGGGTGCCCGTGGACAGCTCCAGACAGAGCGGGTGCTCCGGCGCGAGGCTCATGAACGTCGCGCCGTACAGGGTGTCCGGTCGGGTCGTGAAGACTTCGATGGAACCGCCACCGTCCTCCAGGTCGAAAAAGATCCGCGCTCCCCGACTGCGCCCGATCCAGTTGCGCTGCATAGTGAGCACTTTTTCCGGCCAACCCGTGAGACGGTCACACCAATCAAGCAACTCTTCCGCGTAGTTGGTGATCTTGAAGAACCAGCCTTGCTGTTCACGTTGGACCACCGGTGTGCCGCACCGCCAGCAACAGCCGGCCTCCACCTGCTCATTGGCAAGAACGGTCTGGCAAGGCTCGCAATAGTTCACGATGGATTTCTTGCGGTAAACGAGGCCCCTTTCGAGCATTCTCAGAAAAAGCCACTGTTCCCAGCGGTAGTATTCGGGATGACACGTGGCAAGCTCCCGGTCCCAATCGTAGGAGAAGCCCATTCTCTTGAGCTGGTCGCGCATGTGGTCAATGTTCTGCATGGTCCAGATTGCGGGGTGGGAACGATTCTTGATCGCGGCATTCTCCGCGGGCATTCCGAACGCGTCCCAGCCCATGGGATGGAGGACGTTGAGCCCGCGCATCATTTTGAACCGCGCGACCACATCGCCGATACTGTAATTGCGCACATGGCCCATGTGCAGGCTGCCGGACGGATAGGGAAACATTTCCAGAAGGTAGTATTTCTGTTTGGTCGAGTCCTTTTCAGCTTTGAATATCTTCTCATCTTCCCAGAACCGCTGCCATTTCGTTTCGACAGCGTCGGGGTCGTATCTCTTGTCCATCTTTCCTCCAAAACAGTGTCACGACGCGTGTTCCGACATCATGATCAGGCCAATCCTTCGGTGGATGTCGTCCGACCCTCCATGCGCAGGCAAACCGCCGCACTACACACGTGACCGCGACGCACGATCATCGGGTTTATTAGCATAGGGGCGGCCCGCCTTCAACGGCTTTCCATCTTGACGCCGGGCGTTCGGCGTTCTAAGCTGGCGATTTCAGACAACCCTGTGGAGTGTCGCATCACCCGGGCCGCCGGATCAAGGTGAACAGCATGACCGAACATCACTCTGTAAGCCCCGCGGGAGAGCAATTCCCGCTTCCGTCCGAAGCGGACTATGCGGCCGAGTTCTCGCGCTTGCAGCGCCTCGCCGGCATCCATCACAGCGAGGGCCGGGAGATTGTCGTCGTGGTCGGCATGGGCTTTGTGGGGGCCGTCATGGCCGCGGTTGTGGCGGATTCCACTGATGGTTCCGGCAAACCGGGCAAGTTCGTTATCGGGATGCAACGGCCCAGCGTGCGCAGCTACTGGAAAATCCCGCTCATCAGCCGCGGTGAGGCCCCCCTCACTTCCGAAGACCCCGAAGTGCCCGAAATGATCCGTAGGTGCGTGATCGAGAAGCAAACACTGACCGCGTCATTCACCTACGAAGCGCTCAAACTCGCGGATGTGGTGGTGGTGGATGTCCAATGCGACTACGTGAAGCAATCGCTCAATGACGTCGCAAATGGATACGTGGAGATCTCAGAGCTGGAGAAGGCGCTGGACATCATTGGCGAATTGATACCTCCCGACGCCTTGGTCCTGATCGAGACCACGGTCCCGCCCGGCACCACTGAACAGGTTGCATATCCGCTTATAAAGAAAGCTTTTCGACGGAGAGGCATCGAGTCGGAACCGGTGCTTGCTCACAGTTACGAACGAGTAATGCCGGGCGCGGATTACGTGCGGTCCGTCCGGAACTTCTGGCGGGTTTGCAGCGGCATCAACGAAGAGTCACGCCGCAGGGTGGTGAAATTCCTCGAAGAAGTCATTGACGTAAAGAATTATCCGCTGACCGTGCTCGACCGCCCCATCGAGTCCGAGACCGCAAAGATCGTGGAGAACAGCTACCGTGCGGTAATCCTCGCGTTCATGAACGAATGGAGCCTCTTCGCAGAGCGCAACGGCGTGGACCTCATCAAGGTAATTGAGGCAATCAAAGTGCGGCCCACGCACTCGAACATGCTCTTTCCAGGGCCGGGCATCGGCGGGTATTGCCTGCCCAAGGACGGAGCGCTCGCGGTCTGGGCGTACAAGCACCTGATGGGCTTCGAGGACGACCTGTTCAAGATGACGCCGGAAGCGATCAATATCAACGACTCCCGAGCGCTGCACGTGCCGGAGCTTGCAAGAGACGCTCTCCGCAACATGGGCCGGTACATTGCCGCGTCGAAAGTGGCGCTTCTCGGGGCCTCCTACCGTGAAGACGTAGGGGACACGCGCTACAGCGGCTCGGAGATCATCGTTCGTCGTCTCGCAGAGATGGGCGCGGACATCGCGGTGTATGACCCGTACGTGAACCATTGGTGGGAATTTGAGGCTCAGGACGGTTATCCTGCCACAGGCGCGGGCCGTGCCCGTTTTTTCCGGAATCGGGAGAAGCTCAAATCCCTCCATATGGAAAAGAGCCTCGAGACAGCTCTCAAAGATTCGGACGTGGTTATCTTCGCGGTGCGCCACAAGGTCTTTATCGCGCTCGACCCGGACGAAGTCGTCCGAGCGGCAGGCGGACCGATTGCGGTGATCGACTGCTTCGGCATCCTCAACGACGATAAGATCCGCCGCTATTTTGAGCTTGGCTGCGAGGTTAAAGGGCTCGGCCGCGGGCACATCAATCGGCTGAAGAAGTTGTATAAGAAATAAACCAAGCTGTGATTATACGGGCTTGGGTTCATTGCGACACTATGTGCAAGCCGGTGTGGGACAGACTCATGTGTCCGCCTGGATTTGAGCGCACGCGGGGTACGCTGGAAAGCATATCGCGTTGAGCAACGCTTCCCCTTGCCCAATGACTTGCAGGATACCATCAGCGCAGCTTTTTCGGGACCTGAAGATCGGGACAAATAAGTTTCATTACATCCAGATAGGGCTTTACCCGGTTTTTCGCCACATCGAGGCCTGTTTGCGCATCCGGTGAAAGCTCACGGTCAGCCGACGCGGACGAGGCCCCCGCGGTTGCCAGCAATCTGGTCAGCATCTCGTTCCATTCCTTCAGGATCGGTGCCGCATCCGGCAGATCCTTGGCCGCGCCGAGCATCCCGAACAGCGATTGCGTCACGACCGCTCCCAGCCGATTGAGCTTCTCCTGTTCGCTCAACGTGGTGGATTCCGAGATCGCCACCACGTCGTCGATTTGCTTCTGGAGTTCCACGCATTTCCGGGGGTCCATGATTATTTTGTCGGTTTGCGCTTGGACCGACTTTGCGGGACCGCTGATAATGCACAGCATCATCAGGAGCGCACCAATGAGATGACGAGCCCCGATCACGACACACTCCATTCAGGTCGACTTAACGTCTATCAGACTGACAGATGAAACGGGGACCGTCAAGTGCGTTGCCTTGCACCGGTCAGACGTGGCGGGTAATAATATCAGAAGAACGAGAGTAAGACGGAGGCTCGGCATGTCGAAAGTCATGATCCATCCGGCGAGCTATGATACGGTCCGTCGGGCCGTTGACCGTGTTTTTGAGTTGTTTCCGATCGCAGTGAGCGGAAAGACCGTGCTGATCAAGCCCAACGTACTGCGCGCTTCTGCCGCGGGTGAGGGCATCGTCACCAACCCGGCTGTCCTGCGGGCTGTGGTCGAAGCTGTGGAGACGATGCGACCCGCGTCCATCATCGTTGGCGACAACCCTGGACTCGTCAGTTATGGAGCCAACGAAGAAAGCTTCGTCACGACAGGCTTGATGGACGCGTCCAAGGGCTACTACCAAAACATCGGCAACGACTCCGTCAAGGTCGATTTCAATCCGGATTTTATGGCAGCAGTGAGCGTTTCCCGTCACGTGTTGGATGCCGATGTGCTCATCAGCCTCCCGAAATTCAAGACTCACGGATTGACGGTCATAACCGGCGCGATCAAGAACAACTACGGAATTTTGCCGGGCGCACAGAAAGCCAAGCTCCACAAAGCAGCGGGAGGCCCGCTGCGCTTTCATGAAGTGATTGTAGATGTCTTTCGGTTGCGCGTGCCGGACCTCTTTATCGTAGACGCAGTCGTCGGAATGGAAGGGAACGGCCCTGCATCGCCGGACCTTAGAGATGTGGGGCTGATCCTGGCCTCGGACAATGCGGTGGCCCTGGACGCCGTAATTGCGACCATGATGGGGTGTGATCCGGGACAGCTGCGTTTCCTCCAGAAGGCAAAGGAAATGGGGCTGGGTGATTACGACCTCTCGACGGCCGACATCATCGGAGAATTGAGGCCCTTGCCCGGCTTTAAGCTGCCGCCGTTAACCGGCGAGGCGATCCTCAATAACGAAGCCATACAGTCGTACATCCGCGAACGGATCCGTGTCCGGCCGCAAGCGGACCCTGACTTGTGCACCGGCTGTGGGACATGCGTCGAGCAGTGTCCGGTATCCGCTCTATCTTTGGATCACGGTCTGCCCCGGGTCGATTCGGACAGCTGCATTACCTGTTTTTGCTGCCAAGAGATGTGTCCTGAAAAAGCGATCAGCCTGAGATAAAGGATTTCTCTTCCGAGACCTTACGGTTCGGCGATTGAGGGGGCAGGAGTTGCAAGAATGCGAGTGTTACTCATCTACAGCAATCAAAGGCGCGACCTCTTTGCCGCTCCACCTATCGGACTCTGTTCCGTGGCCGGAGCGGCTGCATCCGCAGGGCACGAAGTCCGGGTGCTGGACTTGTGCTTCCGCAACCGCGTCCGCTCGAACATTGAGGAAGCAATATCCAAGTTCTCCCCCGGAGTTGTGGGGATCTCCATCCGCAATATCGACAATCTCAATTTGCTCTATCCTGTGAACTATCTCTCTGAGACTCGGGAAATAGTGGATGTTGTGCGAACCGCCACCAATGCTCCGATCGTGCTCGGCGGCGCCGGCGCCAGCCTGATGCCGGCCGAGATCCTCGAATACCATCGTGCGGATTTCATCGTCGTGTCGGATGGGGAAGTCAGCTTCGTGCAATTGCTGGCCGCTCTGGACCGCGGCGTCAACCCCCAACCCATTCCAGGGGTCGGGATGATGCGGAACGGAAGACCTTCACTTGTACCACCGACGTTCGCCCAACCGTTTACCTACGGCTCACACGTCGGGCGTTGGGTCGACCTTGCCCCTTACCGCAGGCTGGGAAGCTCCTATCCAATTCAGACTAAGCGCGGATGCACCCACTCGTGCATCTACTGTTTGTACAGCAGCCGATTGGAAGGGACTCGGCTCAGATTACGACCGCCGGCCGATGTAGTGGAAGAAATGGACGAGGCGGTACGACGGTACCGTGTCTCGAGTTTTGAGTTCGTAGATTCCGTGTTCAATGAGCCGACGGACCACTGTGTGGAACTTCTCGAGGAGGTCATTCGCCGACCGTGGAAAGTCACTCTGGCTGCGACATCACTTACTCCGGGGAACCTCGACCCCAACATGCTCGACCTGATGTGGCGGACCGGCTTTCGATCGTTCTCGATGAGTCCCGAATCCGCCCATGCAGGAGACACTGGATTTCCGGTGGGATATCGCGCTGAGAGGAGGCTTCGCGCGTGAGGACAGCAACGCTCTTGCCCAGCATTGAATACGCACCCGAATACAACCCACAGAGTGTCCCGTGTTGCCGAATGAACGAGTGCACGCTGTATTCCTCTGCCCGCTGAACCGGGGGTCGTCCATGATTTGCTCCGGAACGTCGCTATAATCCGCTCAGTGCCAGCTTTCAGGAACCCTCGTTGAAAAAAGAATTGTATATTTCACGGATAGCCGCGGTGGTGGCAAGGTAGTCCTGTACGAGCAGGTGCTCCTTTCCTTCGTCGTAACCCATGCGACGAGCCAGCCCTCGCAGCTTCTCCCCCTCGAGAGCGATCCTGTCCACGCTTCGATGCTCCATGAGACGGAGCCTATCCTCCAGCGTGATGAGGAACCGGTAGCCCGAATCCATAACTTTGAACGAATGGCTTTCAATAAGGCCCGCTTGCCGGAGGGCTGCTAATGCTTCAAGAGTATTATGGCAAAGGACTTCGGGGTTGCGGGAAGCATGCTTGAGAATGTTTCCCTGCACGTAGAACTCCACGTCAACCAGACCGCCGTGGCCTGTTTTGAGATCCACGTGGTTGCGGTCTTCCTGGCCAAGTTCCCTCTCCATACGCTGCCGGAGGCGTGCGATCTCTCGGAGGTCATCCGCGGTCGCTTCGGTCCGCAGCACGCAATCGGTAACGATGTCCGATACTTCTCGGCGAAGATACTCCGGACCCGTCACTGGACGCGCTTTAATGAGGCTTTGCTTCTCCCAGAGCTTTGAGGTGGTGCGGTGGTACTCGCGGAAGGATTCGAGGGATGAGACAAGCGGTCCTTTCTGTCCTGACGGGCGAAGACGTGTATCGATCTCGAACACCACCCCTTCCGCAGTGGGGACGCTCAGGACCGAGATGAGCCGATTTCCAAGGCGAGTGAACCATTCGTGCGCGGAAAATCGACCGATGGTCTCGGACGGCGGGTCGTACACGAAGATCACGTCCACGTCAGAAAGGTAGCTCATTTCCATCCCACCCAGTTTGCCCATTCCGAGTACGACGAACGGCAGCTCAACAGAAGAGTTCCAGATTCCGAATCGGCGAGCCATTTCCTTCATCGCCACCTGAGTCCCTGCTTCAAGACAGACCTCGGCCAGTTCCGTCACGAGCCAGCGGGCTGTCATCGAATCGATCTCACCGCCGAGGTGGCTCACTCCGATCCGAAGGACCTGCTCGTATTTGAAAATCCGCAGCGCATCCAACTCTTCTTCGTAATCGCTACAGTATGCCAGGCGCTCTGCAAGCTCATTCTCCAGAGGTTCCTTTTCTTTGGGGTGCTGCACAGTCCAGCGACCGATGAGCGAGTCAATCGCCTGGGGATGACGAATAAGCAATTCTGCGAAAAATCGGCTCTCGCCGAGGATCTTCACGAGAAAGCGGGCTGTGGGCGGATTTTCGAGGAGCGTTGCCAGATAGTTCGAACGAGAGTGCAGCGAGGAAATATATCGATCAAGGGCAAGTAGGGCTTTGTCCGGTTCGGGAGTGGTGAGCAACTCATCCAAAAGCAGCGGCGCCAACCGCTCAAGCAACCGTCTCCCTCGATCGGAGTAGAGGCGCCGATCCGATGCCACGATCAGGTTCTTCAGGATCGGGTAGCACGCGGCAGGCTCATCGAACCCGTGCTCTCCCAGAATCTTAATCGCTGCCGGTTCGTCAAGGATGTGCTCCACGATTTCCTGAGCAGCGGGGCTGCACTGCTGGAGCACTTCATCTCCGGGCGCGTGAAAGAGGCTTGCAAAAAGCTCTCCTACAAAATGCCGCCGGTCCTCAAGGTCCGAGAGAAAGCTTCTCAGAGCATCGTTCCGGTATCCCGTCCTTCGGGCAAGATCGAGCTGCTCATCCGCAGTGCGCGGCAGCTCGTGGGTTTGGAGCTGGTGGTTGATCTGGATGCGGTGCTCAACCTTTCGGAAAAAGAGATAGGCCTCCCGAAGCCCCTCCGCTGTCTCCTCCTCGAGAAGACCTGCCTGTCGAAACAAACCGAGCGACTCGCACGTTCCCGGCGAGCGGACAGCCGGGTTTCGCCCCCCGTTGATGAGCTGAAGCGCCTGGACAAAGAACTCGACTTCTCGAATGCCGCCTTGGCCGAGCTTGATGTTGATCCCCGGTTTTCGCATAAGTGTCGACTGGATGCGCTGCTTCATCTCCCGCATCTCGTCCAGGGTCGAGTAATCGAGATACTTCCGGTAAATGAATGGTTCCAGCGCACGAATGAACTCCGCACCCAGCGCGTGGTCGCCCGCAACCGGCACCGCCTTCATGAGCGCGGCCCGCTCCCATGTGCGGCCCCAGTGTCGGTAGTATTCCAGGGCATTGGCAAGGGAAGGCACCAGTTCACCCTTTTCGCCTTCGGGCCGAAGGCGGAGGTCCACTCGAAAGACGAACCCGCTCTCGGTAACCTGGGAGAGCGACTGAGTCACCGCGCGGGCAAGCGACTCGTAAAAGCGGATCACGGGTATTGGCTGAGGGCCCGAAGTCTGTCCCTCTTCCGGACGCCTCAGGAACATCAGATCGACATCGGAGGAAAAATTAAGCTCCCTGCCCGAAACTTTCCCCATGCCGAGAACCACAAAGCCCTTGCCCGGACCTGTCCACGGATGGCCGTGCTTGGCCACGAGCCTGAGCCAGTGGAAGTCCAAAGCGATTTCGATGCATGCAGCAGCGAGGTCCGAAAGCTCTTCCATCACTTCGGGAACGTCGGCAAGCCCTGAGAGATCACGGGACCCGATCCTCAGACAATCCGCTTCTTTGTACGCTCGCAGCGCCTCGTCAAGTGCCGCGGTGTCGGCCGCAGTTTTAACTCGTTCGCGGAGTTCGGCTTCTTTTGCCTGGCGTGTCTTACGAATCAGGCACCCGCGATAAAGAAAGAGCCTCCTCACTGACGCGGGGTCGCGCAACAGCACGCCGTGCAGGTATTTCGACCCGCCGATCGTCGCCAGAAACCAGGCCGCGCTTTGTTGTTCACGCGACAGGATTTCTCGCACGGCGTCCCCAGCATCGCCTGCCAGGAGGTCCTCCAGTCGGCCCGCAGACGCCGTCGATACGGGCGTTTCAGCGAGCCGGGCAACAAGACGACGGGCACTGAAGTCGGGAAGCTCACCAAGAAAAGCGTTGAGCCGCGGAAGATTCCGCTCGATGTAAGTGAGGAGCGCACCGACCTCCATGTCATCGCTCCATCCGGCGGGTTCGCTCACTGGATAACCACTCGTTCGTCGCCGGGACCCAGGCTGGTAACCCGGCCGATCGTCCATGATTGGAGGCCGCTGTCGGCCAACAACCCGCGTGTCCGATCCGCGTGCTCCGGTGGGACGACGATCACGAAGCCCACTCCCATGTTGAAAGTCCGGAACATCTCCCTGGAATCGAGGCCGGCTTCTCTGGCCATGATCCCGAAGATAGGCGGAGCATCCCACGAGGAGGAGTTGATTACCACTCCGCAGCCGTCCGGGATTACACGAGGAATGTTCCCCACGAATCCGCCGCCGGTAATATGGGCCATAGCCGAGACCCCGACCTTGTTGATGAGTTCCAGCACGGGCTTGACGTAAATCCTTGTCGGGGTGAGAAGCTCTTCCCCCAGCGGGCGGTCCAGGTCCGCGAGACGGCTGTCGACACTATAGCCCTTCCGCTCGAACAGTACTTTTCTCACCAGGCTGTATCCGTTGCTGTGGAGCCCTGAGGACGCCACACCGATTACTGCGTCCCCCGATTTCACTCTTGAGCCGTCCAGGGCTGTTGCACGATCCACCAACCCCACGCAGAAGCCGGCGAGGTCGTACTCTCCTTTGCTATAAAAGTCCGGCATCTCCGCGGTTTCTCCGCCGATGAGCGCACAGCCCGCCTGCTCGCAGCCGTTTGCAATACCGGAGATCACCGCTGTGACGGTCTCCGCTTCGATCACGCCGGTTGCGACGTAATCGAGGAAGAACAGAGGCTCTGCGCCGGTGACCAGAATGTCGTTGACATTCATTGCCACCAGGTCGATCCCGACCGTGTCGTGGATGCCCGTCAGAAAAGCGATCTTCAGCTTCGTCCCGACGCCGTCCGTCGCAGCAACGAGCACCGGATCTTCGCAACGCCGCCATTCCGGCCGGAACATCGCGGCAAAACCGCCGAACCGGCCGATCACTTCGGGCCTGAAGGTGCGCTTGATACGCTCCGCAAGCGAGCCGATCACACGATCGGCCAGCTCGATATCCACTCCTGCGTCCTTGTACGTAAACCGCTCGGTCATCTACGTCTTGGTTCTCCGCTTGTCTCTCCGATCTCCCGGGCCATGGCGGCAACGCTGCTCATGGCCTCCTCCTCGTCCACCGTAGTGATCCGCCCGTTCTCTACAATCTGAACGCCGTTGACGACCACATGCCGTACGTCCGATCCACGAGCAGCATACACCAGATGCGACACGGGATCATATAAAGGGGTTAGATGCGGCCGCTTCAAATCCACCACAATGACGTCCGCCAGCTTGCCCGGCTCCAGCGACCCTATCTCGTGATCCATGCCCAGAATCCGCGCACCGTCGATTGTGGCCATGCGAAGCACCGTCGCAGCATCGAGCGCTTCGGGGTCGCCGGTGACAAGCTTGGCCATGAGCGATGCGGACCGCATCTCCTCGAACAGGTCGAGGTTGTTGTTGCTTGCCGGGCCGTCGGTGCCGATGCCCACGGGAATGCCCAGCGAGAGCATTTGGGCGACCGGCGCAGCGCCGGAAGCGAGCTTCATGTTACTCTCGGGGCAGTGAATAACGCCGGTCCCGGATTCCGCGAGGACGTCAATATCTTCGCGGGTCACATGAACCGCGTGCACAGCCACAAGATCGCGACCGAGTAATCCGATTTCTCTCAGATGCTCCACAGGGCCCTCGTTGTGTCGAGCCCTGATCTCCTGGACTTCCTGAGCGGTCTCGGCAACATGAGTGAACAGCAGCATCCCACCCTTACGGCAGATCTCTTGCGTTCGACGCAACGACTCAGGCCCGCAGAGATACGCCGAATGACAGAACAGAGCAGGAGAAACCAGCGAGTCGGAAGGAAACGCAGATAAGAATGCCTCCACTCGAGTCTCCCACGAGCCGGCTTCCGGAGCGTCGGGCGTGGGCACATCGAGCACCCCCTGGGCTACCACCGCGCGCAGTCCGACCTCGATCGCTGCAGCGGCTGCGTGCTCCATGTGGAAATACCCGTCCGCGTACGTGGTGACACCATTGAGGGCCATCTCAATCGCGGAAAGCTTTGTGCCGAGATAGACGAACTCCGGCCCTGCGTGTCTGGCTTCAGCCGGGAACATGTACTCGTTGAGCCACCGGTCGAGCGGCAAATCGTCGGCAAGGCCGCGCAGCAGGCTCATGGCCGCGTGGATGTGACCATTGACGAGTCCCGGCATGATGAGGCATCCGGTGCAGTCAATCACTCGCGCACCCAACGGATGGAATTCCGAAGGAACATTCACCGCGGCGAGTCGCTCGCCGGACACCACGGTGATGTCGTGCGGAACGACCGCCGGGTGCATAGGATTCGCAAGGATGAGACCGCCGGACAATACAATCGAACCGCTCAATTGATTTCTCCAATTTGACTATTTTCGCGCCCTCGACACGACGGTAATAAGATCTCCGGGCAGGACCGCACATTGAAAGTTTTTCGGGAGGGGTGTGGGGAGGCCCTTTTTGGGAAAAAGGCCTCCCCCACAAATCATCTCCCCAAAAACCCTTCGATTGTTAATTGAGCCTCACTCGCCCGCTCTGCTTAGTCGGCGCAGGGTTTCCTCCATGATTGCCGCGATCTTGGGCGCGGCAATGCCTGCGTTCGCGATGACCCGTTCCACGGAGATCGGCTCCATCGCGTCGGGCAGGTTCACATTCGTGACGGCGGCGAGCACGAGCGTTCTGAAGCCGACCTGAACGGCGACGATCACCTCCGGGACAGTGCTCATGCCGACAGCGTCCGCTCCAAGCATCCGGAGCATTCGTGTTTCGGCCCGCGTTTCGAGGCTCGGGCCTGCGACCGCGATGTATACACCATGTTGCACGGGAATACGCAGGTATGTCGCTGCTTCCTCTGCAATGTGCACGAGTTCTTCATCGTAGGGCCGAGACATGTCGGGGAAGAGCACGCCGAGCCGCTCATCGGTCTGCCCCCGCAGCGGGTTCGCGGCCATCAGATTGATATGGTCAGTGACAATCATGACGTCACCGGCCTGGAACTGTGGATTGAGCCCGCCCGCGGCGCTGCTGATAATCAGGTATCGAGCACCGAGCTCGCGGCAGACCCGTACCGGAAGAGTAGCCTCCGCGAGCGAGTACCCCTCGTAATAGTGGAACCTGCCCTCCATAGCCACGACAGTGAGACCGCCCAGCGTGCCGAAGACAAGAGCGTCTCCGTGTCCTGTTACGGTGGCGCCGGGGAAGTGAGGCACCTCTTCGTACGGTATCCGGACAAGCGGGTCGATGCGATCCGCGACGCCTGTGAGGCCCGTGCCGAGAATGATCACAACATCCGGCGTCGGAACGTCCGCGCGGCGCAGGAACCCCACCGATTCCACTACCCGGTCATAGAGGTCCATCATGAAACGTGCTTCCTGGCTGAGTTGCGAGAGTATGGCGGTGGGACGCGTGAAAGTCAAGCAACGCGCCGACCTGGCAGCGATGAAGGGCGAAAGGTTGTTGGGGGCGGGACATGGCTGTTTGTTTTGCAGGAGAGATGGGCAGGGACGGACGAGGGCAATGCTCCGCCCTGTTGATGGAATGACCATCAAGGGAGCGAGGCCCGATCATGGGTGCGTACGAGGGGGGAAGCACCGGAGCGCGACGGCGGTCAAGAGGTATCGGGACAGAATCTGATTTGGATGCGTGCGTACATGATTTGCCGGAGAGCGGCCTTGGTAAGGGGGGGCATTGCGCCAAGCCTCCAAGAGACGATACGCGAGGTTCTTGAGTGCACCCAAGGCCTTGTGCTCCGCTCTTCCCAGGAGGCTTCCGTTGTAGAGAAGTTGAGTGATGGTATGGGCAATCTGCAGCAGGTAGTAAAATATCTTCGCTGCATTGGAGTCGGTAGTGTAGGCGTGCTCCAGCACGGTATCCCCCTGTCTTTTGGGCGTTGAACCCCTGATTTTCAATCTTCCATCTTCTCCTCCCTCCATCATTGGCCAGAGCAATCACGTTTGCTTTGGAGATCCTCAGGTTGGTTATCCACCTCCAGGTGTTCTGAGATCTTTGGCCTTGGTTGTCCTGCTTTGTTTCGATGCATTCAACAACGTGCAGCGTGTGCTGTCTCTTTTCGGAGTCAGTATAAAGGATCTGGTCTGCCCATCGGAATTCCTAGCCTATCTCTCGCTTCTTTCCAGTACGCCATGACAGGCCGGTTTTCGGATTGCAGGGCACCCAGGGCCTGGAATTCCTCGTTGACCGAGGGAAGATCACGGTCGGTGAGCACGATCATGAACTTCCAGTCATATCTCGTGCAGATGTGAAATACCGGGCCACCGGCATAGAGCCTGTTGAGCGTCAACAAGATCGGCAAACGAGGAAAAGCCGTTTTCAGGCGCAGGGCCAGTCGATAAAAGGCCTTGAGCTCACAGTCTTGTCTCTTGGGCTTTTATCCTGGATTTTCGATGAACTCACTCATCACTATAGTTTTGCCCTTTCGTAGGCTTCTGGTCGGCGTGTGAAGCGCGCCGGCATGATTTTGGGCGAGCTGTGGTGTTTGCTGGGCTCGCGCGAAATTCCCGGGATGAAATGACTGCGTCGTGCGGCAGCGAGCATGTCCGAGAAGGTGATGTTCCTCTTACGATACCAAGGGG
>JAIWNO010000286.1 GCA_020216785.1 Desulfomonile sp. | reverse complement strand
GCTCAGGGAAAAGACCTCCTGCTTCCCACCGCCCCTTGGTATCGTAAGAGGAACATCACCTTCTCGGACATGCTCGCTGCCGCACGACGCAGGCATTTCATCCCGGGAATTTCGCGCGAGCCCGGCAAACACCACAGCTCGCCCAAAATCATGCCGCCGCGCTTCACACGCCGACCGGAAGACTACGAAAGGGAAAAACTATAGTATACCCCAACTCTCAATCTCCTCCACAGCAGGCCCTGTCCTGGATTTTTCCAGAACTTCCGCGATGAGGTCCAGCGCTTTGAGGTCTTTGAGCGCCCGCGCGCCGTCCACCACAGGGACGCGCAGCTGTCGGATCGCACCGACAAAGTCATCGAATTCCATACGCAGCGGTTCCACAGCGGGAACGGGCGGCCTCTGAACGTTGATGTCGCCCATGAAGCAGACGCCCTCGTCCATCGCGGGCAGGGTCTCCGCAGTGTTGACCGTGAGTGTACAGGCAAGGGTGTCTGCCTCAATGTAACGGCTTCGGGTGGTTACGGTGATGGTGCGGACCTTTACCGGGAAGCATTTGCCGGCCCAGAGCCTCGCACATACGCGATTTTCGAATTCGATTGACGCCTGGACCACATCCGTGCGGTCAGAAAAGACCGGCTGCCCTGTTGCCGACACCCGCCTAATCGGCGAGTTGGCTATTTCCAACACCAAGTCCAGATCGTGAATGAGCAGGTCGTAGAGCACGTCCACGTCGAGGCAGCGTGTCCCGTCGAAGGGAGCCAGCCGCCGCGTGTCGATGAAGACGATTTCTTCCGCGGGCGCGCGGAGCACGTCAATCATCGCTGCTACCGCGGGGTTGTAGCGCTCCACATGTCCGACCATGAGCACCACTCCTGCCCGGTCCGCAAGGTCCACCAACCGCGCCGCGCCGGCAGTGCAGTCTGCAAGTGGCTTTTCCATGAGCAAGTGCTTGCCCGCGGCAAGACACTTTTCGCCGATTGGGAGGTGGAGCCTGGTGGGAGCCGCCACAGTGACCGCGTCCACATGGGAGATCAGTTCTTCCAAAGTCGAAAAGGCAATGCAGCCGAAGTCACTCGCCATTTGGCGACCGCGGGATTCGTCTACATCATGCAGACCGACAAGAGTTACTCCGGGTGTTTGGGACGCAAGCCTTACGTGGTGACGGCCCATCGTGCCCACGCCCACTACTCCGACGCGCAGGTCTTTCAAGTTGTTCATGGGAGGAAAGATACACGGGGAAGCGGCTCTCGTCAAAGGGGAAACCGTTTGCTTTAAGGCTGGAATGAGTTTATATGGTACCAGTTCTTCATACCGCTAGCGGTCGCGAGCGAGCTACGGTCCGGCGGGGATGGTTCCACTCGCTGTCCCGTGCGGGAGGTGCCGTCGCCGGCAGTGCCGCAGAGCCGCTCAGCTGCCAACCTTTACAACGGGACCCGACATGCGGGGAGGTGACCAATGCTCAAGCTCGTATCGATGCTGTCATTGTTGTGCCTTGGATTTGCCGCGGCTTCGTGGGCGTCTCAGCCGATCGTCATTGGGGCATACTTGCCGATGACCGGCGGGGTCGCGTCCTACGGCCAGATGGCATGGTCCGGAATCACCGTTGCCAAGAAGATGGAGCCGGACGTGCTCGGCAGGACTGTGGATGTGCGACTGGTCGATACCAAGTCCGACAAGGTGGACGCGGCCAACGCCGTATCGCGCCTTATCGAGAGAGACAAGGTCGTCGCCATCATTGGGGAGATGATCTCCGGCAACACCATTGCCGGCTCCGACCACGCTGAACGAAGCGCTATCCCCATGGTTTCTCCTACCGCCACCAATCCAATCGTTACACAAAACAAGAAGTACATTTTCCGCGTGTGTTTCATAGATCCCGATCAGGGGAGGATTGCCGCGAAGCTTGCAAAGGACCAACTCGGGGCAAAAACAGCGGCGCTCATCTATGACATATCACAGGACTATTGCGTAGCTCTGGCAAGCTTCTTCAAGAATGAATTCACCGCGTTGGGTGGAAAGATACTTGCGGAAACGAAATTCAAGACTGGTGACCGCGACTTTACGCCCCAGGTGAGCCGCATCAAATCCGTGAATCCCGATATCATCTATGCTCCTATTTATTATACTGAATGCGCGCTCATCGCGAAACAGGCGCGCGAGATGGGACTCAACAAGCCGATCTTAACGGGCGACGGCGCGCAGGCCCCCGAGCTGCTCTCGCTCGGCGGGTCGGCGGTCGAAGATGTCTATTTTACTGCGCACTTTCATAAGGACATGATCAATACGACTCGGGGAAAGAAGTTTCTTGAGCAGTACAAGAAGGAAACAGGAAAAGAGCTTGATGCGTTTTCCGCGATGGCAGCGGATGCATATTTCATTATCCTCGACGCGATCAAGCGGGCAGGATCCGACGACTCAAAGAAGATTCGCGAAGCCCTGGCAACAACGAAGGACTTCGAGGGCGTGACAGGAGCGATTACGATCAAGCCTGATGGAAATCCCATTAAAGCGATGGTCGTGAACAAGGTGAAAGACGGCGCGTTTGTATATGTAACCACAATCAAGCCATAGCGGTATTCCCGAACAACGAGGTCCGGAATCGTAAATGGACACAGCCTTTGTGATCCAGCAGTTGATCTTCGGTATTACTCTCGGGTGTCTGTACAGTCTTATAGCCATTGGATACACCATGGTGTACGGTGTGATCCGCCTCATCAACTTCGCCCACGGCGACCTACTCATGGTTGCCGCGTACATCGGATTTTTCGGCATCGTGATTTATCACCTCCCCTGGCCGGTAGCCTTCGGAATATCGATATTACTGACTGCAGCGCTGGGAATACTCATCGATCGTGGAGCGTACAAGCCTTTGCGTGACAGCCCGCGCATCAGCGCGCTCATCACAGCGATCGGTGTCTCGTTTCTGCTGGAGAACCTCGGCATCGTTATCATCGGCGGCCGACCCAAGTCCTTTCCCAGGCCATCCCTATTCGAGGGAGACCTTCAATTCGACCAGCTGATTCTGCCGTATTTGTCTTTGTGGGTCCTGGGAATTACAGTAATGCTGCTGACTTTGGTGCTCCTCATAGTACACCGCACACGGGTGGGCATGGCAATGCGGGCGCTCTCACGCGATTTCGAGACGGTCCGGCTCATGGGTGTGGACGTGGACCGGGTGATATCCTTCACCTTCGTGCTGGGATCGAGTCTCGCTGCGGTGGGAGGGATCTTTTGGTGCATGAAGTATCCAGCGGTTGAGCCCTTCATGGGGGTAATCCCGGGGCTCAAGGCATTCGTCGCGGCAGTGCTGGGCGGAATTGGAAGTGTCTCGGGTGCGGCCCTTGGCGGGCTGCTGCTCGGATTAGCCGAGGTTCTCATTGTAGCGATTCAGCCGGAGTGGTCGGGTTATCGTGACGCGGTGGCCTTCACGATTCTCATCGCAATCCTCCTGACACGGCCCACCGGTATCATGGGAGAGGAGCTGCCGAAGTGATTTGCCGTTCCGGCTTATCATGCGTATGGTGTAAGCGGTGACAGGTTCCTATAGGGCCCACGTGACGCGAGATCGAATTCTCACAGCAGCGGCTGTGGGGATATTACTCGCGTTCCTCTGGTTCGCCGACAGGACGTTTTCTGCATATTCGATCCGTATCCTGAACACTATTGCCATATTCAGCATTGTTGCGGTGACGTACAATCTGATTAACGGGGTGACGGGGCAGTTTTCGCTTGGTCCGAACGCTTTTATTGCGATTGGGTCTTATACAAGCGCCCTGCTCACGCTGTCCCCGCAGGAGAAAGCTGCGAGTTTCATTATCGATCCGATCGTCTGGCCGCTGTCGGTGATTAGCGTCTCATTTCCCGTGTCGCTGATCGCCGCGGGAGTATTGGCGGGACTGATCGCGTTTCTCATATCAGTGCCCGTGTTCAGGGTTCGCGGGGACTACTTGGCGATCGTGACGCTCGGCTTCGGCGAGGTAATGCAGGTAATCACCAACAATGCGGTTTCGATCACCAACGGTCCGCTCGGACTGAAGGGGCTCTATCCTCACACAACACTTTGGTGGAGCTGGGGCCTGTGCATCTTCACGATCATTTGCACGGTCAGGCTGGTGAATTCCTCTTACGGCCGAGCTATGAAGGCGGTACGTGAAGATGAGACTGCTGCGGAAGCTATGGGGATCGATGCGTTCTGGACGAAGACACTGGCATTTACGTTCAGCGCTTTCTTTGCAGGCGTGGCCGGCGGTCTCCTCGCTCACCTGATCACGACCATATCACCATCGCTTTTCACCTTTTTCCTGACATTCAACCTCCTCATCATCATCGTGGTCGGCGGGCTGGGTAGTACCACCGGAGCTTTGATCGGCGCAGTTCTCTTCGCATGGGGCGGCGAAGCCCTGAGAGTCGTCGAGGAGCCCTTCACGTTGTTCGGATATGATTTGCCGGGCATTCCCGGCATGAGGATGGTGATCTTTTCGGCAATTCTGATCCTCACGATGATCTTCGCGCGCAGCGGTATTATGGGTAGGCGTGAGTTCTCGTGGCAGGCCGCAATCGACCTGGGTTCGACGCTCCTGCAGCGCATCAGGAGGACCTGATGAGCGAGACGCTTTTGCGCACCGAGGGCCTCACTGTGGTTTTCGGGGGACTGGTCGCGTTGAGCGGACTCGACCTCGAAATCCGCCGCGGTGAGATCGTCGGCCTTATTGGGCCGAACGGCGCCGGCAAAACAACCGCGTTCAATGCCATCACAGGAGTGGTCCAACCCTCGTCCGGAAGGATCTTCCTCGGAGAAGAAGATATCACCGCCCGACCTGCCCCAAAGATCGCGGCGAAAGGGATTGCACGCACTTTCCAGCAAATCAGACTTTATGACGATCTCACCGTTATCGAGAATGTCATGGTGGCAGGCCACTCTTCGGTGCGGTATACATTTCTCGAGGCAGTCACCGGGCTCGGCCGATTCTCTGCGGACGAGAAGCGAATCAGCGAATATGCGGAATACCTCCTGGAGTTGATGGGGCTCAGCGATGTGATCTCTGCGAAAGCCTCCGCGCTTCCGTATGGGAGGCAGCGAAAGCTCGAGATCGCCCGAGCGTTGGCCCTTCGCCCGACTGTGCTGTTGCTCGACGAACCGGTCGCGGGGATGAACCCCATGGAGACTAAAGGCTTCGCCGACCTGCTTCGAAGGCTCCATAGGGAGCTGAACCTCACGATAGGACTCATTGACCACGATATGGGGTTCGTAATGAACGTGTGCCACAAGATTAAAGTGATCGACCATGGTGTCCCCATCGCCTGGGGAACGCCCAACGAGATTAGGACCGATCAGAAGGTTATCGCAGCTTATTTGGGGACTGCAGCGTAAAGAGATAGGATGGCGGGACAGGCAAGATGCCTGTCCCGCCAGAGAAATGGTCAGTTTTTCAAAGACCGGTGATATCGCGCGATGTGCGTTATGCTCACCTTGAGGTGACAAGTGCTCGAAATACAAGACCTCCGCGTCAAGTATGGCGGAATTGAGGCCCTCAAGGGAATTTCGCTTACTGTGGAGGAAAAGAGGATTGTCACGCTGCTGGGAGCGAACGGCGCGGGGAAAAGCACCACGATCCGCGCTGTCTCCGGTATTGCACGGATCTTTTCGGGAGCAGTGCGGTTCAATGGACATGACCTGAGAGGGATGCCCGCTCACTTGATTCAGCGGCTGGGACTCGTCCATGTGCCTGAGGGCAGGAGGATTTTCGCCAATCTTACCGTGCGGGAAAATCTCGTCATGGGCGCTTATAACAACCGGGATTTGCACGACCTTAATGCGACCATGGAACGAGTCTTCTCGATCTTTCCCGTACTCGGCACAAGGTTGAATCAGCTCGGCGGCACCCTCTCCGGCGGTGAACAACAGATGCTCGCGGTAGGCCGCGCGTTGATGTCCAAACCGCGGTTGCTGATGATGGACGAGCCGTCGTTGGGGCTCGCGCCGCTCATGGTGAAGGAGGTCTTCCGCGTGATCGAGGAAATACGCTCAGAAGGCGTAACGATCTTCCTCGTGGAACAGAACGCAAACGCTGCGCTTAGGATTGCAGACCGCGCGTACGTACTCGAATCGGGTCGCATCGTGCTTGCGGGTACCGGCGCCGAACTTCTGGACAACCCGCGGGTCAAGGAGTACTACTTGGGAGAGGCGGGAGAATGACAATTGCGGTACCGGCAGCCGAATCATGTCATGGATATTGCGGCGAATGAACCGGTTTGCAGGACATTCTTCTTGTGAGCGTCTCTCCTGCTGGACAATGAAGCTTCTCCCCGCTACATGAGGACCAAAGGATAGATCGTATGGACGAGGAAGAATTAGAGAGTCTCCTGCTGGATCTTGAATCCGACCGCGTGGAACGGAAGGCGAGTCTGAGCGACACAGACAGGATTGCCCAAGCAATCTGTGCCTTTGCCAACGACATGCCGGATCATCGAATGCCTGGCGTGCTTTTTGTTGGTGTGGATAACGAGGGGCGATGCGCAAGCCTTCCAATCACGGACCAGCTACTCCGCACGCTTGCCGACATACGGGACAACGGGAAAATATTGCCTCTGCCGCACATGACAGTCCAGAAGAGGACGCTTAACGGCTGCGAGCTTGCGGTGGTGATCGTGCAACCTTCAGATGCGCCGCCGGTCCGATACAGGGGGAAGGTGTGGATCCGTGTCGGTCCCCGGCGAGCGATTGCTACAGCGGAGGAAGAGGCGCGGCTGAGCGAAAAACGGCGGGCACGCGATCTTCCTTTCGACCTTCGTCCCTTCCCCTCCGCAACAATCGATGATCTTGACATGGATCTCTTTTCCAGGACTTATCTTCCATCCGAGCAGTCACCGGAAGTGCTTGCAGCGAACGATCGCTCTGCCGAACATAAGCTCATGTCGGTGCGTTTTCTCAGTTCAGAACCTGAGCGGGCACCGACAGCTCTAGGCATTCTTGTTGTCGGACAGCGCCCGCGAGACTTTATTCCGGGCGATTATGTGCAATTCCTCAGGATCGACGGCACCGACCTAACGGACCCCATCAAGGATCAAAAAGAGATAGACGGGCCACTTCCGGAATTGGTTCGGCGGATGGAAGATGTTCTGGAGGCACATATTTCGGTCGCATCGGATTACGCCTCTCATCCTGTCGAAACAAAGAAACCCGATTATCCGATTGAGGCGCTGAGGCAGCTTGCCAGAAATGCTCTCATGCATCGTACCTATGAAGCAAGTAATGCTCCGGTGCGGGTATACTGGTTTAAAGACCGCATCGAAATCCACAGTCCAGGCGGACCGTCGGCCGGAAGACGGTCTTAAACTCCCCACAGGTTCAATGAAACCTGTGGGATATATTGTGCTACAACACTCAGAGAGGTTGGACAGACCTGTCAAGGCTTATGCTAAATGGATGGAACGAATACCGGAAGTATATCGGACCGACGTTCAGAATCAGCCTTACGAGAGAGCTATGACCGTAAGAGAGGATCCGGACTGTCTCGCTCTTCTCAAACACTATCGGAGCCTGGTACCTATGGCGCAGGAGGCCCGAAAACCGATCTTCGACCTACGGCCTGCCGACGGCGCGTTAGGCGCACACTATGCGACAGTACAGGCGGCTTACCGTGACTTTGAAGAGCTTGCAATAAAGGTGGCTACCCGGATTGGATTGGAAATTCAGCGCCCCCTTTTCTAGCCGGCCTTTGGATTCGCGATGGTGCCGGAACCCCTAGTGGCCAATCCTTTTGCAACGCGTACAGAGAAGTGGGCGTGGCGGAGTATGCTATCGCCCGACTTCACCGACGACTTCCGGCGAGGCACAGAATGTTCACGAGAGAGATACGTGGAGAGGGAAAACAATAAGACATCCCTTTCAGATTTCAGCCAAAGAGGAGACACCTCGCCAAGTTGCCACAGATCTGTACAAGAATCGGCGGGGTTCCCCGCTGTGAATCGTGACGCCAAGCGTGTTCTCGCGTCGGTGGAGATGCTCCGTATCAACTTAAGTACGGAAGATGACTGACATCGTGGCATGCTGGAAGGCGGTGTATCATGGAACCGATTTATTTGGACTACAACGCGACTACTCCCCACGATCCCGAAGTAATCGAGGCTATGAGGCCTTTTTTCGAGCGGGTTTTCGGCAATCCGTCCAGCACCCACTGGTACGGGATTGAGCCCAAGAGAGCCGTGATAAAGGCTCGAGGCCAAGTGGCGGCGCTTCTCGGCTGCCGTTCGGATGAGATCGTCTTCACAAGCGGTGGAACCGAATCCAATAACCACGCGATCAAGGGAGTCGCTCGAGCCCTCCGTGACAAAGGCAACCACATCATCACGTCCTCGATCGAGCATCCCGCGGTGCTCGAAGTGTGTCGCGTCCTTGAACGTGAGGGTTTTGAGACCACATACCTTCCGGTTGATTCGTACGGCATGGTCAATTCCGCAGATGTAGCAGATGCGATCCGGGATACAACCGTGCTGATCACCATCATGCACGCGAACAATGAGGTCGGCACAATCCAGCCGATCGAAGAAATCTCCGCAATTGCACGGAAACGGGGTATCCTGCTGCACACAGACGCTGCGCAGTCCGCGGGAAAAGTTGCGGTAAATGTGGATCAGCTTGGCGTGGACCTGCTGAGCATCGCGGGACACAAACTCTATGCTCCGAAAGGCGTGGGCGCTCTCTTTGTGCGGCAATCAGTCCATTTGGACAAGTTCCTTCATGGAGCGGGCCAGGAAAGCGGACGCCGCGCAAGCACGGAAAACGTGCTCGAAATCGTGGGTCTCGGCCAAGCCTGCGAGATTGCCCAACGCGACCTGGACAGGAATATTCTCCATATGCGCGAGATGCGAGACCGCTTGCAAGCCGGGCTCATTACAGGGCTTTCAAACGCGCGCGTGAATGGTCATCCGGTAAAGCGACTTCCGAACACGCTCAGCATCTCTTTTCACAATCTCGAGGCCAACCGGATCTTGGAGGCCATCGGTTTGGACGTTGCCGCGTCTGCCGGCGCTGCGTGCCATTCCGACCGAGTGGAAATCTCCCACGTGCTCGAGGCAATGAGCGTGCCTGTTGAGTGGGCTAAAGGCACCCTGAGGTTCAGCACCGGCAGGCTGACTAACGAGTCTGAAATTGCCCGTGCCATCGAAGTGGTCGTCTCCGCGGTGAAAGGCCTCGCCGGAGGCACTTGATCGAGGGCCTCCATGATTAACCCGAAAAAACACCCCTTCGCGTCCGTTCCATCTATGAGGAGACTTGGAGCATTTGCGGCCTTGCTCGTGGTTCTGGTCGGGTCGGCTGTGGGAGTGTCTCTTTTGCTGGTGAGCCTCCCCGATTACGGAGCCGCGCTTCAGCGGTATCGAGAGTCTGCCGGGACGCTCGTGACCGACCGCAATGGACGCCCTTTGCGCCTTCTGCCGGATACGCACGGCGATTTTCGCATCTGGACCGGCATCGACCGAGTTCCCGAACGGGTCAGGCACGCGTTCCTCGCTGCTGAAGACAAGCGCTTCCTGTATCACCCCGGATTCGATCCTATTGCGATTGTACGAGCAGCGGCGACCAATCTCAGCCGAGGGCGCACCGTTTCAGGGGCGTCCACAATAACGCAGCAAGTGGTCAGGCTAATCACGCCCCGACCGAGAACGTGGCGCGCCAAGGTGGTAGAGTTGTGTAAAAGCGTTAAGATGGAACTCCAGCTCACCAAGGACGAAATCCTCGAACTCTACCTGAATCTATCGCCTATGGGCGGAAATATGCGCGGAGTCGGCATCGCTGCCCGGACATACTTCGGTAAGGAAGTTGAACGGCTCACTTCAGCCGAAGCAGCGATCCTTGCAGTAATTCCTCGCTCGCCCTCGCGATGCGACCTCAGGCGCCCTGAAGGCATCCGGATTGCGACCGCAGAAAGAGATAGACTTTTTGCCCGAATGGCCGATCTGGGATGGATAGATCGCGGTGGGCTCACGTACGCTCCAGCGTCGCGCGTCAAGGTGGAAACTCGGCCAACAGCGCTCGAAGCGCCGCATTTCGTCGACTTTGTTCTTGGTCGGAGGCCTTCGAGCCGAGGTGAATTGCGCACCTCTCTGGACCTGGACTTGCAGCACTTCGCGGAGCGAACGCTGGCTTCGCACCGGACGCGGCTGGCTGGATCGGACGTGCGACAAGCGGGCTTACTGGTCGTCTCCGTCCCCGATGGCGAGATTCTTGCGATGGTTGGGTCTTTCGGGTACGGCGCTCGGGATCAGGGTTACAATAATGCAGTTCTCGCAATGCGCGGCGCGGGTTCGACACTTAAGCCGTTTCTCTATGGGCTCGCTCTCGAACGAGGTCTCGACGCGTCGACGGAAATCCCGGACACTTTCCGGACCTACCCCACACCTTATGGCGAATATCTACCATTCAACGCCGACCGAAGATCGTATGGTCCGGTTACAATACGGTCCGCTCTCGGCAATTCGCTCAATCTCGCGGCGGTCAAGACGATTAACTCTGTGGGGGTCGATCAATTTCATTCTTTTCTCAGACAGATCGACATTGTTGACGACCGAATGGCTCCAGCTGACCACTATGGACTCGGACTGGCTATCGGCAACGTTGAAGTAAGTCTATATCGTCTCGTACAAGCGTACGCCGCTCTCGCTCGGAATGGCCTTTATCGTCCACTGACTGCGTTCAGCGGAGAAGGAACGCCTGCAACGAGAGTTTTCGCTCCCGAGGTAGCGTACGTCATAAGCCATATCCTTTCCGACTCGTCGGCACGCCTGCTCACGTTCGGTAATCCCGGCTTTTTTGACTTTCCTGTGCCGGTGGCGGTCAAGACCGGCACAAGCAGCCGTTACCGGGACGGGTGGGTGATCGGGTACACGCCCCGACATGTAATCGGAGTTTGGGTTGGCAACTTCAACGGCACACCGAACCGTGGATCACCCGGTGCGGGGCTTTGCGGCCCGATCCTGAAAGAAATCGTCGAACATCTGTACCGTTCCGATTCTCCGGGGACCTTTGCCCGGCCGCCTGCCGTCCAGGAAGATCACATTTGCTGGATGTCCGGGAAGCCTGCGGGCCCACATTGCCCAAAAGTGACGAGAGAGCTTTTCATTGGCGATCCCGCCACTGCCTCGCGATGCGATCTTCCTCATGAGTCGGAGCACTTCCACGAGTTGAGCCCTGCGTACGCGCGGTGGCTCTATCGTCGTGAAGCCGAACAGGGTGTGGGTCGCTTCCGACTCTCGACCGTCGGTGCATCCATGTCCGCTGATTTCTCCATCTCTGGCGCGTCGCGGCTCGTCCGGCATGCCATGCGGCCTCCGGAGAAGCAGCCTGGAATCCATATCCTGAGCCCGCACGAAAGAGATCGCTTTGTGCTCGCTCCCCACGCGGAAGTGAGAGTGCGCTTCCACGCAGTGGTGCAGCCCGTTGTTCCGTACGTAATCTGGCTGGTGGACGGCATGGAGATTGCGCGCACTGCCCTGCCCTACGAGTTCTTCTGGAAGCCCCTGCGTGGACGCCACACTGTCCACGCTCTCACTCCCACCAACGAAGCCGCGCAAGTCCAGATTCATGTGGAGTAAACGCCGCGGAACCTCCTCGCGGACCTGAGCGATTACGAGAATAGGTGTCCGATCGTCACGAATGCAAGCTGGAGGTTGGTGGTCGCCGGCCTCCGTGCCGGCACATTACGGCCAATCAACTTGCCTATAGCAGTTGCCAAAAATAATTTCCGATTAATTTCTCCAGGGTGTCGGGAGGTCCCGTGAACAAAGATTCAACGGCCTTGGTCGCTCAAAGTGAACGGGACCTCCCGACACCACCAAAACACCTGCGATTCGGTCGGAACTTTTGGCAACTGCTATAGTTCGGTCGAGGCAGCATCGCGCAAACACCCCTTGACCGGTCTCCAACAGTGGCTAATGTATGATCGGTGCAGTTGGTTATGGCAGTATGCTCCGTGACGGGTATTGGCAGAAGACGTGCACCAAAAAAACCGGCGTCGGTGGATCACTCCACTGCAGCGGAGGTGATCGGTTATGGTACTGGTCTATGAAACACTTGTCTTAGCGGTCGCCACCCTCATTGCTCCACTATTTGGCAAGTTTGCAGGCTGTGAGCTTCATCGCAGGCCCTTTGGCCTTGTAGGGGCCTCAGGCTTGTTCTTTCTGCTGACGGTAGCCTTCAGCGTGGTGCCTATTCAGGAAACCTTTCTTTCCTCAATCTGGTTCAGCGCGAGCGTGATCTCCTACTTCATCGGGTGGGTCACGCTGCTAATCGGTGCGTTCTGGCAGTTGGCGGACGTGTTGGGAGTCTATCCGACCAAAGTGCACACCTAAGCGGCTGTGTTTACCGGAACATGAGCCGGAGGGCGACACTCTCCGGCTCACTCTTGTCCGGAACCGCTCGAACGCTAAGCCAATCTGCCCGTCCATGCCGCTATTGTTTAGACCTAACGAGGATTGCGGGGCGATTTCTGCATTGATGTTCAGCGATCTGTCCCATTTCGGACCTGTGCACATGATCACGCCGATTGGTTTTCTCGGAGCGTCGTTAGCGGGTGCCATTTCTTTTGGCGGAGCAGCCAAGGCTTGAATCGGCCGTGCGGAAGAGAACCGTGGGCATATGTGTTTTCAGCCGGGTCGGTCACGGTTTTGACGATGTGCTCGCGAGCCGCTGTGAGCAGGCCTCCACCTGCCAGGAGCCCTCGCTCGTCGGGGTGTCGAGTGAATTGAGCGAAAGTCTTCGTGTAATAGTGCATCGGTCCCAGAAGCCCGAGGAGGCACATGTAGGCAAGTTCTCTCCAGGCGAGGAAGGCGTCTACATCAAAGCCGCCGTCAAGAAGTACCTGAGCCGAGGTGATCAGGTTGTTAAGTGGTCCCATCCGTTAACCTCCTTTCAGTTACTTTTTTATATGACCGTTGGTCTTGAGAAAAGTTCCGAATGAAGGCGGCATTCAGTGACGACGAGGGCACAGTCGTGCTTTCTAGGCTTGCAATCAAGGGCCCCGAAACCGAAAAACCATTCTGAAAGAGGTGTTAAGGCCGATGTGCGTTTGGAGCGAAAACAGAAAATCCAAATAATGTACATAATTCTTTCGAAGACAAGAGAGACAGGTAAATGTCTTTCAGAACCCGACGTCAGGCCCAATTGCGCTCGAAAGACACACCGGTCTCCCGCTAAAGTCGCTTCTCTGAAAGCGCATCGGCACTACAGGTAACCCTTGTCCAGCACCTTCCTGACGGCTATCAGAATATCCTTGGCATCATAAGGTTTTCTGATGAATCCTCTCGCACCTGTCTCCTTTTCCCCGATCGTGAGACCATTTTGCGAGTATCCACTGGCAAGGAGGACCCTGACATCCGGATCGATACGCAGCAATTTTTGAAGACAGCGGTACCCCCCCATCCCCGGCATGATAAGGTCCAGGACTATGAGGGAGATTTCCCCTCTGCGACCGGCGTATATCTCCAGGGCGTCTTCTCCGCTACGGGCTGTGATCACTTGATATCCGCCCATCTCGATTACTTGTTTTCCCAACTCGCGAATCCGGTCATCATCATCAACCAGGAGAATGGTTTCGGTTCCCAGAGCAGGCATTCCCCTAGTCAGCGCCAAGTCAGGGAGGGGTTCCCCGGCGGATACCGGAAAGTAAATCTTGAAAGATGTCCCCTTGCCGGGCTCGCTGTAGCATCGGATGTACCCCTGATGCTGCGCGACAATACCGTGAACTATGGCCAAACCAAGGCCCGTGCCTTCTCCATTTACCTTGGTCGTGAAAAAGGGCTCAAACACGCGGTCGAGCACCTCAGGCTCCATTCCCACACCGGTGTCCGAAACGATGAGAAGCACGTACTTGCCCGGTTTAGCCCCCAAGTGCATACTCACGTATTGATCGCTCAGCGACACGTTTTGCGTTTCAATGAGAAGTTGTCCACCATCCGGCATCGCATGGTGAGCGTTTACTCCCAGATTGAGAAGCACTTGCTCAATTTGCGCCGGGTCAGCTTCAATAATTCTGAGATCTTCGGCGAGAGCCAGATCGATCCGGACCATCCTGGGAAGCGTCCGGCGAAGCAGTTTTGCGACCCTGCGGATTTCATCGTTCAAGTTCATTGGTCGGAGGTTGGATTCGCCCTTCCTGGTAAAGGAGAGGATCCTCGACACGAGTTCCGCCCCGTCCTGCGCAGCCTGTTTAATGGCCTGCAATTTGGCCAGATCAGGGTCTCCCGGTCCCTTTTCCATGAGGAGGAGGTCTGAATACCCCAGGACGGCTTGGAGCAGATTGTTGAAATCATGGGCTATGCCTCCCGCAAGAGTGCCGACCGCCTCCATCTTCTGGGCTTGGAGCAGTTGCTTTTGGAGCATAACCTCGCTGGTAACGTCCCTTTTAACCCCAACGTAGTTGACTATTCTCCCCGCCTCATCCTTAATGGGAGAAATCGTCACGGTCTCTTCGAACAGCGTTCCGTCCTTCTTCCTGTTGGTGAGGCGTCCTCGCCATACGGTTCCCGAAGAAATAGTCTCCCACATCTCCTGGTAAAAAGCCCTGCTGTGCTTTCCACTCTTCAAAATTCTAAGATTCTGTCCAACGACCTCTTCGGCGGTATACCCGGTGGTTGCTTCAAAGGACGGGTTGACGTATTCGATAGTTCCCATAGGGTCAGTGACGACTATTGTCTCTCCAGCCTGCTCTACCGCGGCAAAAAGTTTCTTTAGCTGCTCCTGAGCCATTTTCCGGTCGCTGACGTCTCTGGCCGTACCATGAATGCCAACGAGCGTTCCTTCATGAAGAATGATACGGCTGTTCACCTCCAACCATAGCCGGTGACCATCCTTGGCGCGCACGAGAACTTCGTAAGGGCCTGTTCTATCGACATACCCGTTGATCTTTCTTCGGAAATTTTCCTCTGTCAGTTTGAGGGAATCCGGATCGACAATGTGGCGGAAATTAAGTTTCATGAACTCTTCGGGCGTATATCCCAAAAGCCTCTCAACAGCTTTGTTCACTGATGTGTAGTTGCCCTCAAGGTCGTGGGTGTAAATGAGGTCCGCCGAATTATCAAAAAGCTCCCGGTATCGCTTTTCACTTTCGCGCAAGGATTCCTCGGCCTTTTTTCTTTCCGTGATATCTTTGATCCACACTTGAATGCCCGGTTGCCCTTCAACCGTCACGGACTTGGCATTGATTTCACCTTCAAACGAACTGCCATCCTTTCTTTGCAGCCTCACCTCATATCTTGGCGGAGCCGCTTCACCTCTCATGCGCGCCTGCGCTCTCGATCGAGTCAGATCGTGGTAATCCGGGTGATAAATTTCCCAGTGGTTCTTCCCTATGAGTTCGGGCTTGCTGTAACCGAGCATTTCGTACAAACGAGAGTTGGCGAATACAATCTTGGTGCCCATCTGAACGAAGATCCCGTCGAAGCTCTCCTCAACAAGAACTCGATATCTCTCCTCGCTGTCTCTTAAGGCAGCCTCATCCTTCTTTCGTGCCGTCACATCCTGCATAATCGCAAGAACATGGACCTTACCGTGCTCATCTTTAATTATTGAGGCTGATATGGAAAGCGGTACGAGTGTTCCATTTCTTGACGTAATCACCGATTCCTCGGCCCTGATATCGTCTCCCTTGCGCAAGCGTGCCATGCGCTCAACAGCACGCGCGCGGTTTTCGGGATCGGGATACATGGTTTGATACCAGCCCGATTTGTTTATTTCCTCCATTGCGTAGCCGGTGATTTCGGACATCCGTGGATTCCAGTGCGTAAATCGTACGTAAGGGAATTCCTCGATATTGTGGTAAACACAAATTCCGTCTGCGGCCTTATCCAGAAGATTCTCGAGTATCGAAGCATGTTCAGATAGGGCCTTTTCCGCATGGACGCGATCCGTGATGTCTTCACAGGTTATCAAGTGTTCGCCTGTGGGAAGCTGGACGGGATGGAAATGCACAATCTTCTCGCGACCATCTTTGCAGGTTACGGTAAAAACCCGAGGGCGCTGCTCTCCAGTCCTTGACGGCGAAAGATCTTCCCTCCACGCAGCAACCGCTTTACGTCTATATTCTTGATCTGGGAACGCTTTTCGAAACCAGTCCCGCCCCATGGGGATTTCGCTGAAACTATATCCAAACATTTCCTCAAACTTGGGATTTACATAGAGAAAACGGCCCGTTGCCGAGACCATAACGATGGCGTAAGGGGCTTGTTCCGCGAGGGCACGAAATCTCAGCCTTTCCTGTTCCAGTTGTTGTTCTGCAATTTTTCGGTCTGTTATGTCTCGGGCAATGGCTTGAAATCCAGCGGGAGTGTCGTCCACGAGCATCAACTGGACATGTTGTCCAACCCAGACTGTCTGTCCCCCTTTGGTAAGCAGGGGTACTTCGTAGTAGGTATTTACCAGTTTCTTTACAAATTGAATTCCGTAGAACCTTGCCGCCTCTGCCCTATGATCCGGATGTACTACTTCCAAGTAACTCAGACCAATAAGCTCATCTTCAGAATAGCCCGACAAGCGCATTGCGATTGGATTAACGAAAGTAAAGCACCCATTTGAATCCGTTCGGTATATGATGTCATTAGCCCTTTCAACAAGCTGTCGATAGCGATTTTCGCTCTCTTGGAGGGCAATTTCTGACAGCTTTCGCTCAGTAACATCCTGAATCATGGCCATTTTTGACAACGTGCCGTCCGAGTTGCGGATTGGAGTGTTGACAATATAATACCACCGCCGATCTTTGGGGTTTTGGAACTCCCACCGAACGGTCTCGCCGGCGAACACTCTCTTATTGACGCACCATGGGCAAATCTCGTCCAGGTCGTGAAGCGCCCGATAGCAGTCCTCTCCGATCGGATTGCGCCCAGTCCGCTCAATAAAACGGCTATTCATAAATTCGATCTTGTAATCCGCCGAACAAATGTAAATCAAACCATCAAAGGCCTGTACGACAGCTTCGTACCTGGATCGGGTGTCCCGCATTTCCGACACTATGCTTTCCAGCTCTGCAATCCTTGCCCTCAGGTCGTCCAGCTCCTTCAATTGTTGCTCCTGCTTCATCTTTTCGTCTCCCTTGGGGCAATCGGCCATAATTAAGCGGTTGATCAGAAATTGTCCGAAACGAGAAGTAGAGCGGTGCCAAGCTGGAGTCATGAAAACGACTTAGCATTTCTCATGTCTTGAGTTGAGGGCGCTCGGCCGAGAATTCCTCCGGCTTCGAAAAAGTCGCCCATAGAGCCGCAGAGAACTCAACGATGGCAATAACGTGGACAACTTGCCGATAAGGCTCTTACTTTTCTCTTTTAAATTTACCCCATCGCACGCGACTCTGTCAAGCGCAATGCTCTCCTGCAGCAATCCCCGAACACAGCCTGTGCCTATGCGGTTTCAAAGAAGATCCTTTGGTGTGCGGCAAGTGTGCCTCCGGAGCGCAAGCGGCCTGATGTCCAAAGCGGTGGAAGCTTCCGTCCGTCTCATACCGATGCGCTCTCAAAGAGGGGGTGCCGCGCTTCCTGGTTTTCGATAGGTGTGCATAAATATAGCTTGTTCTCCGAGACCTCCTGTGCTTGAAGAAGGCGGGAAACACAAGATCAAGCGGGGAGGTCTCGGATGGAGGAAAAGATAGACGAAGCGCGGCAGGAATTCAATGCGATTCTGGACTACATCCTTGAGGAGGCCATTGGCCTGGAGATTCACAAGGTGGAACACGAAATCTACCGGAGGCTGCTCCGTCTGAAGCAACACAGGTGAACCGGCATCTTTTCTTGGATGTTGCCCATCGTCCCATTGAGCGAATTACTCGTGACTGCACTGCGTGCGTCGAAGAATTCATGGACACCTTGCCCCCTGCGCCTGCCGAATCCGAGGGTTCTATACTGGTCCACACCGTGGACTGCAAAGGGGTTCGGATGCGGCCCAATCAACGCAATCCCGACGCGGTCAAAACCGAAGACAAGCCCGGCGAAAAGAAGATGGCCTGCGTTGCCCAAACATATAGTATCGATCCTCACTACCGATCGAAGGAAGGAATTTTAGACAGCTTCTTTGGCCCAGGCAGCTCGGAGACGGTCAAACAAAAGGATCCCCGTCGTCCCAAGCCCCTTCACAGGCGGACCTTCGTATCTCTGAAGCAGCCTAAATCCCAAGTGTTGCGGAGTTCTTCTCGATCGGCAAAGGAGCGAATTCATGAAGGGACGCAAGAGAAGCTCGTGATCATGGACGGAGAAAAGGCTTTATGGAATAAATCCGCCGAGTTTCTGCCTGATTGGCCTGAGGCCATAGACGTGACCCATGTGGTGGAGAAGCTGCGGATCGCTGGGCGGCTCCACTACGGTCACACATCAGCGGCAGAGGAGTACGGTCGAGAGAGGACGCTCCTACTTTTGGAAGGCAAGGTTGACGACGTAATCGAGGACTTCGATGCCGCCATGGAAGACGGGACCCTTACGAGCAAGGAAGCGGAAGAACTCAATAGCAAGGCTTTGGGCTACTTCAAAAACTACCGTGACCGAATGGCCTATGATCAGTACCTCGCCAAAGGGCTCCCAATTGCTTCGGGGATAATCGAGAGTACTTGTCTATAGTTTTGCCCTTTTTGGATCAATAGTCCGATATTGCAGCGGATTTCCTTGAAAATCATCGGCGCTCCCGCCATAGGGGCTTTGTGAAGAAGCAAGGGGAGGGACGCCGATACGCAAGCGGGACCTGCCGCAGCCGTTTCAGGTTGACAAGGTGCGTTGTGCGGACCGCTTCACTGCCCCGAGTTTGCGGCACTTCGGGGTGTTGATGAGCGGCTGGGCCCTGACCGTGGGGTCCCATACGATCAGTCAGGTGGTCCTTGCCGGAAGGCTGCACGAATCGGGGCACGTCACCAGTACCTCCCGGTCCCTGC
>JAIWNO010000127.1 GCA_020216785.1 Desulfomonile sp. | reverse complement strand
GGTTGCCTTGACCTCCAAGGGCCTGCGGCGAGTTGAACGCACGTTCCGGGAGCAGAAGTCAACCCTGGAAGTCTGCCCCATCTCCCATCACTGCCACCGCATGGCCATCGGACACATCGCTGCAAGCTTCCCGGCCCTGCGTCTGGAAGTCGATCTCCAGCGCCGCCCGGACGAGCGCAAGGTGGAGGTTTGCCGGCCCGATCTCATGAGGGACCTGGGCCAAGTCCGGAGCATCGTACTGGACCTGGACGGCAATCGCTATCGACTTCGAAGCGAGATGGTCGGCCCAAGCTACCAAGCCTTCCAGGCCGCGGGCGTGAGGCCTCCGGACACAGTCTCTCTTCTGGGGCCCGTGCCCTCATCGCCGGAACGGACCTCCCCGACTCAGCTCTCCCTCTTGTAGTGCCAAACTTTTGTTGGCCCTCGTTAAGCTTCAGATAACATTAGTATTTACATTTTTCACTGTCGAAGATGACTCTGATTCTCCCTCCTTGGTTGGCCAAGCCCACCACGTTTGCTTTGGTGGCCTTAAGGTTCGTTACCCATTTGAATTTCGTGGTTTCTCTTCTGATGTTGGCATTCGGTTTGGTTTCAAGACACTCAATAACGCTCAGGCAATGCTCCCGATGAGCAGAGTCCGTGTAGCAAATATCTTCAACCCATCGAAAGGCCTGCCTTATCTCTTTGTGTTTTCCCGTGATCCATGTGAGGCGGTTTTCGGGTTGCAACAGGCAAAGGCTCGCAAACTCCTCGTTCACCCACGGCAAGTCTTTGTCCTTGAGGACTATCATAAATCCCCACCCATGGTGGCGGCACAGATGGAACACCGTACCATTGGCGTAAAGTCCATCGAGCGTAAGCACAACGGGCAGACGAGGGAAAGCGGCTTTGAGATTCTGTACCAGTCGATAAAACGCCTTGAGTTCGTAATCCTGCTTTGTGGGATTGGGGCCGGGATTCTCCACGAATTCCGTCATCAATGAGAGCGCAAAGCCATTGGGGGTTACCAGCTTTGCCTCCAAAACCGTGGGGCATTTCAGAGACTACCCCTTGCATATCGCGGGGATTGAGCCCGGAGCACGCATGATCCAGCGTGTCGCCATGAGGGAATCCCGATGCGCCGAAGAGGGCCTTGAACATCTCAATGCTCGCGTGGGTCCGCAAAGATAACCCCACCTGCCTACGCACCCCAGACGCGTCAGGAACATCAATACCCCTGCAAACGCCAATGCCGCGATGGGATAGCGGGTTTTCCTGCGGGCTCTTCGGTCCTCCACCCCGGAAAACAACGCCCGCACATCTCCAAAGAAATGGCGAATCGTACGAAAGACAACCCCCAAGAGACGCTCTTGCTCTGACTCAAAACAATCAATGAAATGCTGCAAATCAGGAAAATCTGTGGTATCGATTCTCTGGAAAGCCGCGCTTGAATGACTCATAGACCACTCTCTACAGAACTATCCGTAAACCGCGAATTTTGCCGCAATATCAAAATCAGCCGGCTTCGTTCTTCATCGCTGGTCAGCCTCTAATGTTCCGGCTCAATCAAGCCTCTTCAGGAATTCGTGCGCGTAATTCCTGACCCCCTTGTTCTGGAGCATATGAAATGTGCGCATGCGCTTGACGTGGAGGGGATTCAGCGAACCCAGCGGAATGTAGATGATCCGCTTGCCCATGCTCTTGGCAAGTTTCTTCCAGCGGGCGGCCGGTGGCTTGCGGGCCACGTACACGATGCCCGGCTTCTCGGAATAGGCGACACCCGCGACGAGGAGGCGCTCGTGTCGCGTGGGCACGAAGTCGAACGCAGGGTCGATCCAGATGTCGAACATTCGCATCGGCGGATAAGAAAGCACAAAGCCGCCGTGCTCCATACGACTGATCCCCGGCCCCACGATCTGCGCTCCCGGCAGGGTCGAGTAAAATGCCATGTCCGACTCCTGCGAGTGCTCACCGAGCCAGGTCATTTGGAACGGGCAGTTCGCGGAACGCTCGTCTTCGTCGAAGATTACCACCACCGATCCAAACTCCATGCCGCCTTGATCCGCGGTCTTCACGTACAGGCGATTCTCGTAGAAACGGCGTAGCGTCTCCCGAATATCCGGCCCTTCGCCGAAGTCGGCCACGAATGGTTCCGATTCGTGCTGTGCAGTGTGGAGGATGTGGTTTGCGTGCTTCATGAGCGCGCCGCCCCAGCGCTCAACCTCGACGTCCTCCGGCGGGTACGAGCAGATGTCCACTTCGTTGGGGTCCGCGGTTTCCCATTTGCGCCTGAGATGCTCCTTCCACTTGGTAGAGCCCACGGCTTGAAGCCGGTACTTCCGCGCGGACGGGAACAGCGTCCGCAACTTCTTGTGGAGCACGATCTTATGGCCGTGGAACATCAGGCTGTCCTCGTCAAGCAGTACAGCGGAGGGATCGAAAGGATCGTTGGTCCATTCGTAGTCCGCGAGGTATTCGTGAACGTGGTACGCGAAATCCTCATCCATCGCCGCCCGAGCCGCAGCCACCAAGTGATACAGATCAGGCAGAAGCAGGGCTTTGTGTTTGAGCCACTTTCGCAGAAATTTGGCCCAGGTGAGCCGCACATAGTCCGGTACGGAGTCGTGCGTCTCTCGCGCATAGTACCGTGCAGCCTCGTCCATGAGTCGGAGAATCAAGTCGTGCCGATTGATCGGCGGAGGGCCGTCCGGGCGAGAGCGCCAGCGCTCGAAGGCCTCCGTTATGCGGGGAATGTCGGTGAATCCCTTCTTCAGGGAATCGGGATGAAGAGGAGCGAGCTGAGCGGCCTTGACACCTGTCTTCACGAGAGGCAAGGCCTGCCGTTCACGGAGCAGACGAGCAAGGCCCGGCACATGGGCGAGGCCCCCCACGAAAAGCACTTTCTCGTGCGCCGCCAACGCCTCCTGGATCTTGGAGGCCATGAATGTCTCTCGCGCCACATTCTCTGGGTCGTCGTTCCGCGGGGCGGCATTGGACAGGACCTTCTCGATAAAGGTCTTCTGACCGATCTTGTCAACAAGGAACGAATCCGCCAGGCGGTCCGTGAATAGAGGGTAACGCGAAGACAGCGGATCGACGAATCGCAACGGGATATCGAGTTCCAGCGCGGAGCGTGCCGCTTCTTGAATCCCGTCCGAGCCTTCGAGAATGATAAGGGAATTCTCCGAGCCGGCTGTCTCGAACAACACCAGCGAATGCTGCGGCAGCTGCCGCAGCCCTGTAGAAATCTCACCGCGAAGAGCGTGCGGGAGTTCCACGCACACGCAGTCGGGATTCAAGTTGCGGATGAGCCGGTGCACGGCGACCGCGAATTCGGCCCGGTAATGGACGACTCCCGCGAGCGTTACTCGGCCGACCTTGACTACATCAGACCAGCGTTGGCCCATCAAGTGAGGCACGATTGTCTCCCGTGATCTGGAGATGCGACTGGTCGATGGCCTCTCGCTCATTGGCGGCCGCTTTGTGTTTGAGGAGTCGATACGCGTACCGAGCGATGTTCAGTCCGTCTCTGATGCTGAGATCTTCATCGCGCGCATGAGATTCCTGGAGAATATTCACCACTTCGCGGAGAAGCTCGTCCGATGGGCCGTCGAGCTTCCCACGCAGGATGCGGAACTCCTCGTCGCGGGTCGGAAAGTCCATGTGGATTGCAGGCTGGAGCCTTGAATGGATGTATTCTGGGACTTCAAACGTGGAAGCGTCCTCATTCATGGTAACGCACACACGGAAATTGGGGCTTGCCTTGATTTCAACGCCCGCCACGATGGAGTAGACGCTGCGGCGCATATCCAGCAAGGGGGCGATGGAAGCCCAGCTCTTTTCGCTCATCCTGTTGCCTTCATCCAGCAGGCAGATCCCGCCCCGCACCATCGCAGACACGAGTGGCGACGCCACGTAGCGGATCTTGCCGTTGTCGGCGATAACCGGCGAGATGATGAGGTCTTCCGGCTTGGTGTCTACAGTGCACTGAGTGATATAGAGATCCTGGCCCATCATCCGGGCAGCCTTGATCGCGAGCGATGTCTTTCCGACGCCCGGTTTGCCGAGGATCCTCGGCTGCATAGGAGGGTCGTCTCCATCGTCGGTCCAGGAAGCGAGGAGTTGCGTCAGTGGTTCCTGCATTCCGACCCAGTCCACGTCAAGTTGCGGCGGGTCCACAAGGTGAATTTCCACACCCTTTATGATGATCTTCTCGTGGTATTCGGCCATTCGTAGTCCGATTATGCTTGTCGGCTTGGACGACCGACGGAGTCTGCGCATCATCCCAGCGGCTGGTGCGCTCAATTTGTTATTCTAGGAGACCGAGCGCGCGGTGTCAACCGACGCGGGAGCGACCGACTCGAAGTGAGCTTGGGCATAACTCACGACTCCAATAAATCAGGAAGGGATCCCGATGTGATAATTGATCAAGACGAGCAAGGCATTCGAGACATTATAAGGACACCGGGCAAGGTTGTTGTCGGTACCTCAGGAGAGAGCGGCTCGCCCTGGAAATGCCCAATGCGCGTCCGATCGGCGATGAGGTCCGGCACGGGATTTGTCATTCGGAGTATTCATGCACAGAAACGAGTGCGGACACGGCAGTCGTATGAGCTGGGGGGCTCATGGGCGGGGTTGGCACAGTGCAGGGTTAGAGTGCTGTGCCGGAACTCTGGGAAGTGGAGCCGTGTCCGCACCAAGGATAATGTATCTGTTTGCGAGTTTCCGCCCGGATAACGCATGGGCTGACGGCCCGCGGTGAGCCCACGATCCGAACGAATCCTGTTGCGTCGTATACCTCCTGAAATTTTTCAGCGGGCCTGAAGGGTGGTGAGGCTCAGGGTGAACCACTCCACGCGTTGAACAGGGGCCGTTACCCGTGCAGCGCCATTGTGCCCCGTTGCTACACGGAGGCCTCTGCCGGTATGTTACGCAACGAGCGTGCCAATAATTTGTGCTACTGTCGCATTAATGATTTAATCAAATAAATCAATGTATTAACAATTAGCCTGTGGCATAGGGCTCGCTATAGTTCTCAACCTCTCGTGAGCGAATGAGTGATTTTCACTCGTTCTTGTATAAACACCCGCAAATCCCTGTTTACGCTAACCGGGTGTTGCTCGCCAAAGGTAGCGATCCAAGCCGAGTAATCAAACGAGAATGGATTATTGCGCGCGAATTGTTGCCTTGAGAAGACTGCGTGATCTTCACTACCGGGTGTGTATAAAGGCGGCCGTCCCGCGCCACTGAACTATGGAACACGTGTGTTCCCGCTTGACAAAAGAACAGAACCGCCAAACAATAATTGCGAGCACGTTGCTGTCTGCCTGTCACTTGGACCCGGTGTTTCCTACCAATAAAGACGAGGAGCGTGTGAGCGTGTTACTCGGGGGAGGAAGGCAGAGTTCCCTGTTGTGCCGAGATGTCGGGACCGCCGATTGCTCGGGTGGAACGTCGCGATGAGTGTCCTCGTCGCTCTCGATCAAAGATCTCGCTGCAATTTCAGCGCGCCTGCAATGACACACGCTGCAAGCCTTTCACAGGCTTATTGCGTGCTTTTCTCCGGCGGTGACCCCAAGAGAGCGGTGGAAAATGACTGAAGATTTGTACGCCGATGAAAGACGCCTCGTGGCGCTCTGCCTGACTGGCGACAGAAAAGCGTGGGATGAGTTCTTTGATGCAAATTACCGCACGATTTCCTCCGTGGTGGCATGGCGAAGGTGGGGATTCACTCCGGCCGAAGCGGAAGATGTCACGCAAGATATTTTTGAGGCGATTATCAAGTCGCTCAAAGGCTTCGAGTTTCGCTCGAAGCTTAGCACTTTCGTGTACAAGATTTCGGTGAGCATCTGCATCGCTCGGCTGCGAAAGAGAGCGGCTCTGAAGCGTGGATCCGGCAGGGCGGAACTTCCGATTGATCCGTTTATGGAGACGATGGAAATCGACACCACAACCACTCGTGGCGGAAGCCTTGACAATCCTGAAGATTTGCTGATCCGCCGAGAGAGCATATTTGCGGTGGGAAAGGCCCTGACCGGACTGAACGAGAGATGTCGGGAACTGATACGGTTTCGGTACTTCAACGAATTGTCGTTTCAGGAAATCTCCGAAATAACGGGGCTCAAGGAAAACTCGCTCGTCGTCCAGTTGAAGCGTTGCTTGGCTCGTCTTTTCGGCATACTGCAAGCGGAAGGTTCCCATGTCTGAGTGCAAGGACATTTCGGAGCGCCTCCTCATGGCCCTTTATCCGGATGAGTTCCCTAAGGAGGCACGAGAGATCCAAGAGCACCTTGAGGCATGCAGCGAGTGCAAGGCCGAACTGGAAACACTCGGCAGAATTGCAGAGTTCTTACGCGCACACCGGAATGAACTGGCCGGAGCTACTGACCCTTGCCCACCCGCAGAGATGCTTGTGGCCGTGGCTCTAGGTGAGCCGGCCGAGGCCTCGACCGTGTCGCATGTGGAGTTGTGCCGGGAGTGCAGCCAATATGTAGAAATCGTGCGCGCTTTAGCCGCTGATGAGCCCGGGGAAGGTCAGGCAGCCTCGGATGACCGGCAGCGGCAGTTCATCCGTCTCTTGGTCAACCGAGAATACGGCGCCGGGCCGGCCGCGGAGGAGAGCCGGCAACGCAGCCTGGCTGAATTCTTCCGGGGATTGTTCCGCTTGCCGGCCGTAGCAGTAGCGGCCGCGGTTGCAGTTGCCGTGGCGATATGGCTGCAAATTCCTTCACAGCAGGTTTTGCGGCCGGTTTTCAGCGATGCTGTTCGCTTCGGATCGGAGATGTACACACCCGAATTCCGCTTCATTCCCAAGGCCATTCCGATCAAGAAGCGTTCTGTTGCGGTGCTGATCTTTTCTGCGGGTAAAGAAAGCCCACGGCCGGAAGATCTTCAAGCCTTCTACGGACAACTGGATATTCCCGAACGATTGAGAGACTCGTACGAGTTCATAAAGCCGGGGAAGGTCAAGGAGGCCCTGAATACCGCGCATGAGGAGCGTAACCTCGATGCCTGGGCCAAAGTGATTTTCGCCAAGCTGCCGGCTGACGTTTTTCTCGCGTTCCTGGTGTCGCGGTCGGGCAGGAATTATAGTCTCAAAGCCATGCTTTACAACCGAGGGCAGACAACGGCCGTGGGGACCGCTGCTCAGGCAGGGTTGACCGCCGACAGCGTCCCTTCACGCATCGGGTCCATGGCGATGGAACTGCTCGCCCAATCCGCCGCAGGCAAGGCAAAAGAGGCGAGCCACCGGTAGGTAATCTGTCACTTTTCTGAGGCTGAGGCGACCAATCGTTCTGAAAGCTTCGAATTGGTGCTCGGCAGCAATGCGATTCGGAAACGGATTCTACGGGACACGAGAGTCGCCGGAGTGAAGCACCCACCGAAGGTGAACGATCAGAAGGCCTTCGCCACATGTAACGTTCTGAAAGCAAAGGAGTTGAACACGATGAAAAGGACCGTTGACAAGATGCTTTTCGCAACGGCAGCCGCGACAATCTTGTTGGTCTGGTACGGCTTCGCCTTTGCGGCAGATGAACCCATCAAAACCACAAAAGACATCATCGTTGAAGACCTTTCAAGGATCCGTTCGGACAACCCCGATTTCAAGATTCAGATCCAGGTACTTGGCGACCGGAAGACTTTTCGCGTGGGCGACGCGATTGAATTCCGATTCAGGACCAATAAGGTAGCGTATGTCACCCTTGTAGATGTGGGCTCCAGCGGCCGAGTCCATGTGATCTTCCCCAATAAATGGAACCGCGACAACAAAGTGGAGGCCAACCGCTGGTACCGGGTTCCACCGCGACGAGCTGACTGGGCCTTTCAGGTGCGCGGACCGGCAGGTGTGAACCACCTCAAGGCCATCGCTTCCGTGGATCGTTTCGATGTCCTCGGAAAAGAGTTCCTCACCAGTGGCGACGATAGTCCCTTCGACGAGATCAAAGACGCGGAGCGTGCCATCAAGGATATTGGTGTCCGCATCGGGAAGCGTGATCGCAAGAGCTGGACTGAAGCATCAACCAGTTTCACCATCCGGGACAGTCGGGAGGGACGAGATCGCGACATTGATGATGATGACGACGACGCGTACCGGAGCCGTGAACGTTCACGCACTCGCGAATGGAGGGAACGCGAATCGTCGGAGCGTGACAATGAACGATTCGTCGTCAAACTCTGGACCGATCGCAAGAGCTATCACAAAGGCGAACCAGTGACCTTCTTCTTTTATTCGGAGCGCGACTGCTACCTGAACCTGCTGGATTTCGGCACGAGTGGCAAGACCAAGGTCATCTTCCCCAATCGTTTCCAAAAAGACAACTTCGTCAAGGGCGGCAAAGTCCTGGAAATCCCGGATGTGAAAGATGACAGCTTCCGCTTCCGGACGGAAGGACCGGAAGGCACGGAAGTGGTGAAAGCGATTATCACCAGGCACAAATATCAAATCTATCGGAATACCTACGACTTTGAGAAGCACGTGTTCCAGCCGTGGGAGGAGGACGCGGAGAAGATTGAGTCGGACATCCAAGTCCGGCTCGGCGAGTTGCCCGACGATTATTACGTACGCGCGACAACGAAATTCAAGGTGACCCGATAAGACCGCCTACTCCTTCCGGTTGTCTTTTGTGCAATCGCAGCGACGATTATCGTCGTTCAAGGGATCAAAGTCGCGAACAGCCGCTGGACATGGGGCCGTGATCGGCAACGAAGATCCGATCGGTCCTCAAGCTGAGTACAGAGCCATCGACTCAGGTAATTCCATGATGTCAAGGACCTTAATTGCAGTAATCGTGGCCGTGGTGTTGGCTGCCGCAGCTTGGCAGAGCGCTTCCGCCGCCAACAGGGCACTTCTCGTTGGGGTGGAGGAATACTCGAACCCGGAGTACAATCTAAAGGGCGTCAAAGAAGACGTCAGACTGCTCAAGGAGATGCTGATCCGGAAGAATATCTTCGTCGACGGCGAGATCAGGACGCTGGTCAATAAAGAAGCCACTCGGAAAGCGATCATTAGCACCTTCAAGGACTGGCTCATCAACAGTACCAAAGCTGGTGACCTGGCGCTGTTCTACTTCAGCGGCCACGGTATCCAGGTATGGGATGAAAACGGAGACGAGGTGCAGGACGGCAAGGATGAAGCGATCCTGCCGTGGGACGCGAAGGTTACCGGCGATCGTGAGAAGCGCACTTTTCGCGGACGGACCAGCGTGGCTTTTGCCCAGAAGACCACCGAGAATGTGATCCTCGACGACGAACTGGGAGATCTGCTCAAGGAGTTGAAGGGCAGGACAGTAGTCTTCTTAAGCGATTCCTGCCATTCCGGATCGGTGTACAAGCGTATAAACCCCCATCTTGTGCAGTACAAGACTCTTGAAGGGCCGCACTCGTACAAGAGCGTCTTCGAGACACGAGAGGCTACACCAACCGTCGCGGAACGGCCCATAGAAAAGACCAATATTGGCGGCGACTTGCTCGTCCCCGGCGTCAACATGGCAGCATTGACCGCGTCAGAAGACTCGCAGCCCGCGGAAATCGCACCGTTCGATCGCAATCCGACAGGCTTTCATAGCGTTTTCACGTGGTATCTCCTGAATGGACTGGAAGGGAAGGCTGACCTCGACGGCGACGGCAACATTACTCTTAACGAGTTGGTGAAATTCCTCGAAGAAGAGATCAAGCGGGGAGGGTACGCGCAAGTCCCGCAGCACGAGTTCCAACCGAAAGGCCTCGAGACTTTGGTCCTGGCGTCGGTCGGCGTGCCGGCATCACAGGGTAGCGTCGAGCAGCCGACGAGGCTTTTGTGCTCGTTGAAAACAGACGCGGGCATTGCCGCGCACGAACGCACAGCGATCGAGTCGAAGCTACGATCCGCGGTCCCTCCTCTCGATTGGGTCCCAGCGGAACGGGCCGCGTGCATGATCGAAGTGGAGAAATCCGGCAACTCGTACGGCGCTAGACTCTCGGATTCCACGGGAAGCTACTGGGAGGCGCGTCGGGGATCGACCCTCGATCAGGTGCTGCAGGAAGTCGCGAAAGATGCCCGCGGGTACTACGTGCAAGCGAACGTAATCGCTCTCCGTAATCCGGTGAACAAGATCGACCTCAACCTCACCTACACGGTGAAGAGCCCTGCTGCCCGCAAAGAGGGCGAGCTTGTGGAGGGCGACTACGTTGATTTCCGAATCACGCCGAAGTCTGCAGGCTATTTGCTGATTTTCAGTGTGGATACCGTGGGGACCATTTATCCACTCTATCCGGGACGAGATGGCAATCTCAAATCGCTTGCAGCGAACCAATCAGTGGTGGCGCCGGAAAATGAGCGCTTAAAGGTCGAGGCGCCCTTCGGTCGCGACCTCGTCTTTGCGGTGCTCACCAAGGCTCCTCCCGAATCGGTGGCCCGCTTCTGGAAGCAGGACCAGATCGGCGACCCGGACGCTGTATGGCTCACGGGCCGGACGGAGTTCCTTGAGGCACTGTGGACCGAGTTCACAAAGTCAGGTCGTGCAACAAACGATTGGACCTCCCGGCTCTGGCTGCTCAAATCTTTCCGATCGGCGAAGTAACATGACTCTGAACAGGATGATCGTATTGCCCGTAGCGTTGGCTCTGGTGGTGTGGGGAACCGCCACTGTCCGAGGAGGGTGCTCTGATGAGGATTTCCTTAAAGCGGACGAGACCTACCAGGCAGCGCTCAAAGCGGAACCCGCCTCCAAGAAAATCGAGCTGCTCGAACAGTCCTTCGCTGTGTGCCCCTCCCACGGGAGCTTCGCCCAGGGCTACTTGATGTTGGGAAAGCTCTATTACGACGCCGGAGATAAGCCCAAGGCGCTTCAGTGGCTTCGTGAGGCGCAGCGATTCAGCGGCACGATGCTTGAGACATCCGAAGCAGATGTCGCGCAGACCAATCTCCTTTTGGCGAATCTGTACAAAGACGGAGGGAACAACGAAAAGGCCCTTGTCCACTTCAACATCTATCGAGCGCTTGCCAAGCAGCGGGATACGGGCCTCGAAAGGGTGTTATTAAAGGACGCGGACCGGTTCCTGTCGCTGATGTATTCTCCGCGCGTCGTGGCGGAGACTCTCGGCGTGGATAAGTCGATCGCTCCCGAGCACTGGCCGAAGATCAACCGAATCGAGGTCTACTTCGATTTCGGCCGTGCGGCATTGGATGATGAAGCCCGACGGCGCCTCGACGCGGTGGGCAAGGCCCTGCAGAACTCCGATCTTCGCGAGTGCACTATCGTGGTAGAGGGGCACACCGACGAGGCGGGCGGTGCTGAATTCAACTGCGAATTGGGGGCGAGGCGTGCCCGTGCAGTCGCGGAGTATCTCATCGGTCACTGGTACAGTGAACTGAGGATTTGCCCCGTGAGCTACGGGAAGACCGACCCTGTCATCGCTCGAGAGGGGCACGACCGCAAGTACTGGGACCAAATCGACCGCTTCAACAGACGAGTGGTCATTTGGAACTCGGGGGCCCAAAAGCGGGTGCTTAAAGACATCGTAGTGGAGCATGAATCGCGCTCGCCGTGCCGACAGTAGGGACTGGGCGCTGTGCCGGTTGTTACTCGGTCACTGTGCCGAAGTCGGTTTTCCCGACAACGCATAGGCTGTGATGCCACAAAACGACTAAGGAGCCGCAATGAAATCCGCCATCGCTGCATCAGCGGTCTGTCTACTACTCTTTTGCGGAACTGGGGCTGCCGAAGCCGGTGATCCCGCTATACCGGCACAGGACCAGGCGTCGTTCGCATTGCGACTCTACCGCTCTGTAAGCGGCGAAGGCATAAACACTTTCGTGTCACCGCTCAGCGTTTCCGCGACATTGGCAATGGTGTATGCAGGCGCACGAGGGATAACTGCCGACCAGTTTGCGAAGATTTTGGGAGTGCAACAAGATCCCGGGCTCTTTCACAACGCCTTCGGCAAGCTTATTGGGCGGGTTCCGGCAGAGTGCAAGCAAGACCAGTGCGTACTCGAGATGGCCAACGCTGTGTGGGTCCGGAAAGGGCGGCCACTGCTGAAAGACTTCACCCAAACGCTGAGAGAGCACTATGCGGCAGAAGCGGTAGAACTGGACTTCGCGTCCGACCCTGAAGCGGCGCGCAAGTTGATCAACTCATGGGCGGAGCGCCATACAGCCGGCAAGATCGCTGAGCTTCTCCCGCCGGGCTCTCCGGGGGCCGCTCCACGCATCGTGCTGACAAATGCCGTGTATTTCAAAGGCATGTGGGCGTTGCCCTTCAACAGGGAGGAGACTGCGGACGCACCTTTCACGCTCTTCGACGGGACTAATGTCATGGCCCCGATGATGCACGTGGCCGGCGAGTTCGCGTACACGGAAAATGAGAGATGCCAGGCGCTGGAACTACCGTACGCAGGAAGTCCGTTCTCCACGGTTATCCTCCTGCCTCGCGGACATGATGATATCAGGGATCTTGAGTCATCACTGAGCACGCAATCCCTCACCCGCTTACTGGGCGGCATGATTGCCGAGCAGGTTCAGGTGTCGCTTCCGCGCTTCTCGATCCGTTTCAAGGCCTTATTGGCCAAACATCTGCAAGCGATGGGGTTGACCGATGCGTTTGCCGTATCCTCGGCGGATTTCTCAGGTATAGACGGCTCCCGGGATCTTCATATAAGCGATGTTGTTCATGAGGCTTGCATCGAGGTCAACGAAGAAGGGACCGAGGCCGCGGCCGCCACCGGGGCCCAGGCGATGGACACAGGCGTCAGGCAGGTTAAGGAATTTACGGCTAACCGTTCGTTCTTTTTCTTTATTCGACACAGAGAGACCGGTACCATTCTCTTCATGGGGTGCATCCTCCATCCGCTCCGTTAGGGCAGGCCTTAGGCCGTGAGGAGGCGAAAAGCAATGCGTACGGCGTGGACAATCCGAATTGCGCTGACGACAATATCAGCGTTGCTCGTTCTTACGTTTTCCGTATTGGCGTCGGCCCAATCCCCCGTGGGCCGCGATCGGCCTCCGGTTGGGAGGGGCGGTGCGGTCGAGCAGAATCGCGACCCTGCAACGAATGTCGGGATCAGTCTCACGGTGGACAAGCACAACGCGCAGCCCGGCGACGCGATTTCAATCTCCGCGGAAGTCGACCGGGACTGCTATCTCACGATCGTTACCTTCGGCGAATCAGGCCAGGTGGTGCGTCTCTGGCCGAACAGCTCATCGGGATGGGACCCGAGAGTGACCGCGGGCCGCCGTATCCAAATCCCTGGCCCAGAAGACGTCTTCCAGATTCGGGTCGACGGGACTCGGCCGGTCGAGCGAATCATCGCGATTGCTGCTGCAGCCGAGAGCGATATCCTCAGCCCCTCCGATTTCAGAAAGGTATCACAAAGCGGACTTTCCATTTACCGGGGTGCCGCGCGGCAGTTCCTCGAAGACCTCGACCGTGGGATCTCCCGACTGCCCCGTCGAGCCCGCTGGGGCACCGCAGAGGCCGTCATTCGGGTGGCCTCTGCCGGAAGAGCGCCGGTCGAATCGGACATTGAAGACGTCATCGTCGAGATGCGTGTTGCGCGGCGGGAGAGTGCCGGCCAGGTCATCCGCAAATCCGCGGACATGCGAGCCGGGGGCTTTGAGATTGACCGGGATTACGAACCCATTTCTCTTAGGGCGGTCGATCCTGTCTTATCAAAGAGTCTCGAAAGCACTCAAGAAGATTTGGTCATCGTCCGCGGCCGCGTCGTGTGGGCGCGCAAGCGTGAGCTTGAATCCGAGCCCGGTGTGGTCGGTGTATGGCGTGACACGCCTATCGCGACCTTCCAGCAACGCAGGTGTCCGATCCCTCCATGCGATTGCGTGGTCCAACCGAAGGGAACCATCGATCAGGTGGCGGAATTTCTCGGCGTGAAGCGTATCTGGCAAGCTGGGGTCCGAGGAAAAGGGACCGCGGTCGGGGTAGTGGATACCGGCATTACGGCGGAAGGTCGATACACGGGCACTGACCCGAAAGTCGGGCGGGTGACGGATGGCTGGCCTTCGGACTGGGGAACCAAAGGCGGAGGACACGGCAACATGTGTGCTACCGATGTCCTCGGGATGGCACCCGAGGCCGAGGTCTACGACATGCGGTACAGCGGAAGAAACATCAAAGAGGTTATCTCGAATGCCATTGAGGCGTACGATTGGGCACTTAAGCAGTTTAAGGCCACCGGCAAGCCGCAGATACTCTCCAACAGCTGGGGCATATTCGAGGAATCCTGGGACCCGGACTATGCGAAAAATCCGAAGCATCCGTTTATCGCCAAGATGCTCGAACTGATGGACGCGGGAATACTGATCGTCTTTTCCGCAGGCAACTGCGGTGAAACGTGCCCCGACACTCGCTGCAAGAAGGATAGGGGCCCTGGGCGCAGTATATGGGGCGCCAACGGCCACCCGAGAGTCATCAGCGTCGGCGCGGTGAACCTCCGAAATGAGTGGATCGGGTACAGCAGCCAGGGCCCCGCCAGCCTCGATTCGAGGAAACCGGACATCTGTGCGGTCAGTCATTTCAAAGGCTATTATCCGCTGTCGAGGGGCGGCTCTGCGTGCGACGGGGGGACTTCCGCTGCGTGCCCGATCGTCGCGGGTGTGGTGGCGCTCCTGAAGCAGGCCAACCCTCAACTCAAACAGGACGAGCTGCGCAAGCTCCTTTGCGACACTGCCCGCGACATCGGTCCAGTCGGCTGGGACCAGCACTCAGGGCATGGCATTCTTCAAGCATATCATGCCTTCCAGAGAACAAGAGCCTCAGCCGGAGACAAAGAGGACGGAGACAGGGAATCAGGCGGCTGGTATCGAGACGATTAATGGCTCTCCCGATGCGTTCAGGAAAACTGCCCAACCCGATCCTATGGTAAACGCTCACTTCGACTTCCCGAAGGCTTCGTCAAAAGCCTTGTTGAGGTTCTCCATTAGCTTGTCGAAGCGAGTCTTCACGTCCTTCCAGGTGTCCGCGCCTGCGGTTCCCACATCTTTGAGCTCTTGCCGGGCTACGTCCATTTTGCTCTGAAGATCCGCGATGACCTGTTGGGATTTCGCTTGGGCATCGCCCGTGGCGGTTTTGGCCTTTTCCTTTAACTCTTTGATTCTCTTTGACAAAGTGTCGAGCTTGGCCTGCATCTCCTTGGTGTAGGTTTCCACTTGTTGAGACGCGAAGGCTTTGGTCTTCTCCGCGGCATCAGATACTTCTTTTCCGACTTCCGCCCCCGTCACCTGTTCCCGGCCTGCAGCAACGCTGAAGGCAATGAAGATGATACCGAACACGATCGCCAAGTACGCGAGAAGATTTCTGGACACCATGGCTCTTTCCTTTCCTCGTGCGCAGAACCGATTCACTTCGAGCGATATAGTCTCGCGGCAGCGACGTTCCTCATTGCTCATACGATGCAATAGGATCGCCTGACAGCCTGTCTGGTTCTTTATCTTTACGACACCGTTTCGCCTATTCGGATCAATATTATCGCGTGCTTGAGAGAAGCGGCGGCCTTTATGACGGCGGACACTTTGAGAGAGGCCTAAGGTCAAGGGATGAGGCATTCCGTAATCACACGGCCCTGACTCCTTAGCTCATCACTTTTTCAGAACTTCATTCCCGGCAAGTTGAGAGAAGCCGTGTTGCCGCCGTCAACCGGGAGCGCCTGTCCGGTGATATAGCTGGCTTCGTCACTGGCGAGGAAGAGAATGACAGCCGCGACCTCATCCGGCGTGCCGTAACGACGCAGCTCACAACGGCTCCCCAGTTTGTCAACTTTGCCCTTTTCGCGGGCTATATCAAAGACGAACTTTGTCATGCCTGTCTCGATCAACCCTGGACAGACCGCATTAACCCTCACATTGTAAGCTCCGAGGTCGCATGCCGAAGTCTGGGTGAAGTTGATGAGGGCCGCTTTGCTCGCGCTATAGGCGTTGCCTCCAGCCCCCGAGCGAATGCCTGCAACCGAAGCCGTGTTCACGATCGCCCCGGCTCTGCGCTCCTGCATGTGCCTGGCTATGTGCTTAGTGGTAAAAACCGCTCCCAGCACATTCACGCCATATACCTCAAGCCATTCTTTTTCGGTCTGGTCTTCGAGAGAGGTCAAGCTCCCGGTGATTCCCGCGTTGTTGCATACAATGTCGATCTGGGAGTAGTTCTGCAAAGCCAGGTCGATCAGGGCTTTCACGTCTTCTTCATTCGCCACGTTTGTCCGCTGAGCGACAGCTTCTCCACCTTCCTGTCGAACGAGATCCAAAGTGCCGTTGAGCCCTTCTTCGTCCCAATCAGCGAGTACGAGCTTGGCGCCCTCTGCTGCAAAGCGTAGCGCAGTAGCCCTTCCAATACCGCTCCCTGCTCCTGTGATAACAGCTACTTTTCCATCCAAGCGGCCAATCTTCTTCATTTTCATATTCGTGCTCCAAGCGCCTCTCCGTGTCTCTCGCGTCAATGGGCGTTCACGCGTCCCCGCCAAAGGCGCCGTGACGACCGCTCCCGCTTTCAAAACTTCTCGCCCCTGCAACGGCTTCTGCAGCCTGAAGGACTTTCATGCCGCGGGCGAATTCGTTTCGCAGGGCCTCGTCGCCCGAAAGCTCCCACTGTTCGTAAGCACTCAGGCGGTCGCTGCGCATACATTCCTGAGGAAAGGCGGCGATCTGGGCAGCTAGTGTCTCTGCTGCCTGCCGTGCCGTCCCATGAGGAACCACGCGGTTGACGAGCCCGAATTGCAGGGCCTCTTCCGCGCCCACAGGCCGTCCGGTAAGGATCAAGTCGAGCGCGCGGCTCATGCCGATCAGGCGAGGAAGTCGAACAGTGCCCCCATCAATAAGCGGTACTCCGAAACGCCGGCAGAATACTCCGAGCGTCGCGGTCTCTTCCATGACCCGCAAATCGCACCAAACCGCCAGCTCCAGCCCTCCCGCAACAGCGTATCCTGAAATTGCCGCGATCACAGGCTTGCTGAGGCGCAACCGACTCGGGCCCATAGGGCCGTCCCCCTCCGGTTCTAAACGGTTGATTCGGTTTGGGTCCAGTTTCGCGATAGCCTTGAGGTCCGCACCCGCGCAAAACGTCCCGCCGGCGCCCCACAGCACCGCCACCAGAGCCGATTCATCCGCTTCGAATTTCCTGAACGTATCGGCAAGCGCCGTCGCAGTCGGACGGTCCACGGCGTTTTTCGCCTCCGGCCGATCGATAATCACGGTTGTCACCGAACCTTGCTTTTCAACACGTACGGACATGGGAGTCTCCTCACAGCTTCGATGCGTCGATCGCACGGCGAGCAGCGCTCTCGAGCGCCCGGACCGCAAAAATCAGCGCTTTGAACCGCTCGTCCTGGGTCTGGCCGTGGTATGAGCGATAATAGATCTGCTGGGCAATCACCGCCAGCCGAAACAGGCCGAAACAGTAGTAGAAATCGAAGGAGCCGATCGTCCGTCCGGATTTCTCTTCGTACCTTCGGACAAAATCCTCTCGAGTATACGCATTAGCCATTTCAATGGGATTGAGCCGAACCGCCTGCATTTCGGCCGAGTCACCATTTTGGACCCAGTAACAAAGCGAGTTCCCCAGGTCCATGAGCGGATCGCCAATGGTGGCCATTTCCCAGTCCAGCACGCCGATGATGCGCATGGGATCGTTCTCGTCAAGCACCACATTGTCGAAGCGGTAATCGTTGTGGATCACCGTAGGCCGATCGGTGTCCGGCGGCATCTTCTCGCGGATCCACGCCATCACATACTCGAAATCGGGTGCATCGTCGGTCCGCGCGGCGCGGTACCGATCGCTCCAGCCAACCACTTGGCGTTCGACGTACCCTTCGGGCTTGGCGAAGTCGGCTAACCCGATGCTCTTGTAGTCAACAGAGTGCAGCTCCAGATGCACATCGATGAGCCGCTCGCAAAGTCGGCGGGCCTGCTCGGGCGAGAAGGTGATGCCCGAGGGAAGATCTCGACGGAGAATGATCCCTCTGATCCTTTCCATTACGTAAAACGGGGATCCGATGATCGACTCGTCCTCAGCATAGACGAGCGGCTGGGGACAGTACGGAAAGACCGGTCGGAGCGCGGACAACATGCGGTATTCGCGGCCCATGTCATGCGCAGTCTTTGCTTTTTTCCCGAAAGGCGGGCGCCGCAACACCATTTCCGTGTCACCGACGGTGATAAGGTAAGTGAGGTTTGAATAACCGCCGGGGAACTGCTTGATCGTGATGTCCCCGCGAAGGCCCGGTATGGCATCCACGAGAAATCGGTGGACGGATCCGGCATCCAGTTCCTCACCCTTGCGCACAGTGGCGGCCTTGTCCGTGACGTCCATTCTGGTATCTCCTCTTGTATTTTTTCAAGAAGGCTGACAGCGATATGTCCGGTTACACTGGAAATCGAGTAGTCCAAAAGCCACTCGCCGTTCCCGCGATGGCGAGGGCCCAGAGAATAAGGCGGTTTCTTCCTTCATCAGGAAGGAACGAGTGTCGCGGCACAACCCGGACAAGAGTCCGCAATTCGGCTCACCCCATCTTTCAGGACGAAGGACTCGACAAATTCAACCACGAAATCAGCGTATTGATCCACTGAAATTCGACGCATCGTGTACTTCCCTCGCTTTAGATACCAATCCTGGAGCATTGCCTTCATGACGCTTGCGGCGAGCCGGTAGTCCCGCGGCAAAAAAACGCCGGCTTCTCCGCCCTCTCGCAGAATATCCTCCAAAACCTTCTCCGTGTATAGTTCCGAAGCGATGGCTTTGTCCCGTTCGACCTTGGAGAGATTCTTTGCTTCCATGTAAGAGAAGTAAAACCAGGGCTGCATGGCCTCGCTTAGGTACAAGTGCGTCCTGATCGCGGCACGCAGTCGCTCAACCGAGTTACGCTCAGCAGACATCCTCTGGTCCATAATCCTGGTCGCGATAGTTCGACCGTGATTCTGGAGCATCTCCAGCAGCTCTTCCTTGCTGGAAAAATAGGAATAGAGCGCTCCTATGCTGAGCCCCGACTCGCTGCTCAGGTCACGCATGCTCATTGCTGCGAAACCCTTCCGGTTGGCGATTTCGAGAACAGCGTCGAAGATTTTCGCGAGGTTCCTGATCGCAATAGCTTCCTTCCTGACTCGGATGGTCGCTCTGTGGCGGGCGATGGTTTCTCGGAATAGCTCCTGCCTGGATTCAACAACGATTTCTTGGAATTCCGCGTAGTTCATTAGTGTGTTGTGCAGGTTTCTTTTCTAATCCATAACATAGGCGGGGAGACAGCAACGCCGGCCCCTGGCATCTCGCTATTCGACGGCGCTCCCCATCCGATACAGATGCGCTTTCGAGCAGGTAACATTACGTTTTTGGCGGGACAGACAACTTGCATGTCACGTGAGCCAGGCAAGATGCCTGTCCCCTCCGTTCTTCTCCGAGATCTTCGACTCTTTGATGACGCACCAGGTCAAGATGTTCACCGCCACGAAGAAAGAGGCGCTCGTGGCCGCTCTCTTACCTGACTTGTTTTCCCTCGTATTCCTTAAGGATTCGCCTCGCTACGGTCACCTTGTGCACTTCGTCCACTCCGTCGTAAATCCTCGCCGCGCGCTCGAACCGGTAGAACGACGCGAGGGGCGTGTCGTCGGTCATGCCCAAGCCGCCGTGAACCTGGATCGCACGGTCCACGACCTTTTGAAGTACATTCGCGCAGAAGAACTTGATAAGGGAAATTTCTTCACGTGCTGCCTTGGTGCCCAGGTTTTGCATCTTCCATGCGGCATGGAGCACCATAAGCCGCGCGGCCTGAATATCAGCGGCGCATTCGGCAATCCAGGCTTGCACGATTTGTTTACCTGCCAGCGTCTTGCCGGGCGAAATCATCCGGCGCTGCGCGCGTGAGCACATCAGATCGAAGGCCCGGTTGCAGATACCGATCCATCTCATACAGTG
>JAIWNO010000126.1 GCA_020216785.1 Desulfomonile sp. | reverse complement strand
ATGAATACGCCCAGGCCCAAGGCGCTCCTGGGCAATGACGAACCCCGCTCCTTCCGGTCCGAGCAAGTTCTCTCTGGGGACGCGACAGGACTGGTACAAAATTTCGGCGTGGCTCAACCAGTCGCTGCCTTCGTGGCCCATAACCGGAATATTGCGGACCAGATTGAACCCGGGGGTGTCCGTGGGAACAATGATCATGCTTGCGCGCAAATACGGAGATGCATCCGGGTCGGTGACCGCCATCACGATCGCGAAGGCCGCGCGGTCAGCGCCGGTTGTGTACCACTTGTGGCCGTTAATCACGTAGTAGTCCCCGTCCTTCACCGCAGTGGTCTCCAGCAGCACAGGATTGGAGCCGGGCATATCCACTTCCGTCATGGAAAAGCAGCTCCTGATCCGACCCTCAATCAGGGGACGGAGCCACCGTTCTTTTTGCTCCTCGGTGCCGTAGAGGTGCAAGATTTCAATGTTGCCCGCGTCCGGCGCGTGGCAGCCAAATATGAAATGCCCCAGCGGCGACTGTCCGAGGCACTCGGACACCAAGGCAAACTCCACGAGATCCAATCCCATGCCGCCGAATTCAACGGGGTGGGGCGGTGCCCATAATTCCATCTTCTTCACGAGGGCCCGCTTTTCTTCAATCACAGGCAGCAAATCCACGAAGGATTTCCGGTGAAACTCGGGCTCGAGCGGAAACACTTCCCGCTGCATAAATTCGTCCATCATGCCGATGATGGTCTGCATCTTGTTGGAGACCGCAAAATCCATTGAGAAATCCTCCGAATGTTCTCACTTCAGCGATAGGTGATCAGGGTCTGTTCTTTCATCAGCTCCAGATGCGCGACTGAGTTGAACGACTCCAGCCGAAGCGTCTCTCCGTCATGGCGAAACGTCGAGACCGAGGCGTTCCGAATCTGAAGAGCGAGACTGATGGACACTTCATCGGACAGACCGAGCGCAATCTGCATGGCCGCGCAAATGGCGCCTCCTGAGGTAAACACCGCGATGCGGGCCTTCCGACCCTGTTTCGAACACACGCGATCGATGCCGCACCGCACGCGTGCCTTGAATTCCGTCCATGTCTCCACGCCAGGGATTTCCACCTGTCCGCTGGCCCACCGGAGCATGGCCGCCTCAAACACCTTTTTCAGCGCCTGCCCGTCTGTGAACAGGTTGGCAAAAGCGTCGGCCATGGAAGGATCTTCTTCCTCCAGAACGGGAGCAAGTGTCCCGATAATGCGATGTGCATTGTATTCGTCGAATTCCCGGGCAGTGCGAAGCACGGGCGCCTCGCCAGCGCTATAGAGCCGGCCCAGACAGACAAAAGCCGTTGCTCTCTGACGGTCCATGGAACCCGAATGGACCGCGTCGAACAAAATTCCGATCTGACTGAAATAGTCTCCGAGGATTTCCGACTGCCTGATTCCCAATTCGGAGAGGCGGTCGTAGTTCGAGCTTTTGAACGATGCCTGCGCGTGTCGTATGAGATAAAGCTCGCTCATAAGTTGGACCGGTTTGGATCGGAAGAGGGCACAGTCAAGCTCCTAGTATGAACGGATGAGGGTAGTACCTCTATAGGTAAAATTGCGGCCGGATCATTGTCAACAAAAAAACGAGCGAACGTTCGTTATTTTTTCTCGTGACTCGGCCGCCCAACGTCTATAATGAAATGTTTCAGCATGTTGTGAAGTCCTGGAGGTCTCGACCCAACACCATGAGAATGCTCGTCTGCGTGAAACAGGTTCCCGAGTCGGAAGGTGCTGTCTCAGTGGAGGACTACGAGGAGTGGATTCGCCGCGCGCCTCCATCTCTCTTCAGAATGAATCGTTTCGATGAATATGCGGTTGAAGAAGCTCTTCGTGTGAAAGAAGCGTGTCCGGACTCGCGTATTGATGTTATCTCAGTGGGGCCGCTACGGTGCGAGGCGATCATCCGGCGAGCGATGGGCATGGGCGCCGATCGCGGCAGCCACATCCTGACGGATGACGAGCCTTTCCTGACCCCGTTTGCCACCGCGTCGTGGATCGCTGCATGGGCGACGAGCGAGCAATACGATCTGATCTTCGCCGGCGTGATGTCCGAAGATGGCATGAACGGCCAAGTCGGCCCTATGCTTGCGGAAATGCTGGGCGTTCCTTGCGCCTCCTCGGTGGTTTGTGCGCGAGTTACTAACGACCGAAATGCGGTCTATGTCGAACGGGAAATCGAGAGCGGCTTTCGTGATACTCTGGAGATGGCGCTTCCTGCAGTGCTCACTGTCCAAAGTGGTATCAATCAACCTCGGTATCCGTCGCTTTCAAATATGCTTCGGGCACGGAAGGCAGCAATCGAAAGCATTCGGGCGGACTCTTTGCCTGGAGTTGTGCCGAGAGAAGCGGTTACCGGAACCTCCGCTCCAAAACGTCGCCGCACCGGACGGGTGCTCGAGGGATCGCCAAGCGACAAGGCTAGGGAATTGATCCACATCCTTCGCGAGCGGACACTGGTGAGGTGATGCTCAGATGAAAGGCTCGATTGCAGTGATTGTGGAACACGCCGGAGGAGAAGTCAAGCCCTCAACTTACGAGGCTCTTGCTGCTGGACAACGTATACGAGCGATTGTCGGCGGACCTGTGGTGCTAGTGGTGCTGGGCGAACACGTCGCAGAGCTTGCGGCAGCATTGCGGGATGCCACGAGCCGGAGCGTGATTGCTGTTGAGGTGCCCGACCTTGTCACGTACAGCGGAGAAGTTTACAAGGAGGCCCTTATCCATGTGTTCAGGGATCTCAGCCCGGCGTATGTGTGCATGGCCAATACCACACAGGGGATGGATCTTGCTCCGGGGCTGGCGGTGAGGCTGCACGCTGCGTGTATCACCGGGGTGGAGGACATCGAGCGCGATAGCGACGGCATTTATTTCTCAAGGAGTGTGCTTGGCGGTAAAGTCTCCGTACAGGCGCGTCCCTTGGCGGAGGTTACGGTCCTCACTGTTCAGTCCGGCGCATTTAGGTCAAACGATACTTTCAATTGCAGTGCTTCCGGCGCAAACAGAGACACGGACGGGGAGGGCGTGGTATTTCTGAAAATGGAATGTGTTCCTCGTCACACCCGTTCGCTGGGAGTACGCGAAGCCGAGCCAAAGGACGCGGCGCTTGCTGATGCTCGGGTAATTGTCGCGGCCGGCCGTGGAGTGGGGTCGCGCGAGAACTTGGAACTCATTCGGCAGCTCGTGGAGATTTTCCCTTCTGCTGCGCTTGCAGCATCTCGACCGTTGTGCGATCTGGAATGGGTGGAGTACCGCCGCCAGGTTGGACTGACGGGCGCTGTTGTAGCTCCTGAGCTATATGTCGCCTGCGGGATTTCAGGAGCATTGCAGCATGTTGTGGGCATGCGCGGTGCGGGCTTTGTAGTAGCGATCAATTCCGATCCCAATGCGCCGATGTTCGCCGACGCGGACGTGTGCGTCATCGAAGATCTCACCACGTTCATACCTATCCTTGTCGAGGCATGGCGTAACCAGAGGCATGGGAGCGCGCACTTCTTCGATGAGACATGAGGGAGGACATCATGGCATTCTGGAACCTCGAGAAGATCGAACTGGCTGAGTTCCGGCCCGGCATCATGAGCAAGGCGGAAATCGGCGACACGCTGATCATGGTGTGTATGGAGATCGGCGCAGGAAAGGAAGATCTCGGCCACGAGCATCCTTTTGACCAGTGCGGGATTGTGCTGGAGGGCCGGATAGAGATGTTTTCCGGCGAGGAGCGAAGAATGCTTTCCGCAGGCGAGGCATACTTCTTGCCCGCCAATGTGCGTCATGGATGGAAGACCTTCGACGCTCCGGTAAAGGTTCTCGACGTGTCGTCCAAACCGGTCTCGTAGCTCGATTCAGAATGGCCTTTAGGTGGTTGTCAGCGGCAGCCTTGGGCTGGGACGGGTGTGAGACGCGTCGTACAAAGCATATCGCGCGGCTCGGCGCTCATGCTGCCTCCGTCCAAGTGTCTCGGAACTTACGAATCGATCTGTTAGATCCGGCGATATCAAGCGGGTGGTATCTTATGACAAACCCACCGCCAATTGCCGGAAGGCTTGATGAGCGCCTCGTAGCGGCACTGCGTGGCGCCGTCACGAAAGTCATAGGAAAGTACGTCGCTTCGCATAAGAATTGTGCTAGACTGACACGCAGGTCAACACCTCCGAAGACAGTCCGATCGAAAGAATGCCGGCTTTAATCGGACCCAAGGCGGATATCGCCGGCAGAAGCGCACATACCATGACCTGGTGCCGGAGAGAAGCGCCGAAGTCGCGAGGTTTTGAGGCGTCTCTCTAACTCCAAGACGCAAGCGGCGGACACAGTTGTTTGCTGCTACCCTTGAAGCCGCTCCTGCGGCTGCAAGGTTTTCATTCAGAAACGATTTGGTGAGGATGAGCCCGTGGAGTCGCCGCGTCGTGCACACGCGGTGGATGAGACGTGATGAATGTCGAGGTGCTTGTGGACGCCTTGATGTTCCGTTTCATTATTTCGGTGATATGCATTGTGTTGTCCATGCGGACAAAGGAGTTTTGAATGAAACTGACAGACGTTGGACTCAAGACGAAAATGACCGTCGGAGGCATGGTTCCCGCGGCGCTGATTTTCGCCATTACGATAATAGCATGGTGGGCCATGAGTTCTCTCCGCGAGGCGACCCACGTAGTGGACAACACCCACCGGGTGATTGAAGAAGCGAGAAATATCGAAAAGCTCCTGGTGGATATGGAAACCGGGATGTACGGATACCTGTTGATCGGCAAAGACGATTACCTTGAACCGTACGAAAGCGCCATAAAGGCTATTCATGAGAAATTCGATCAACTCAAAGCACGCATTCGCTCGGACTCGAAGCAGGTGGAACTGCTGAATGAGGCTCAAGACCTTGTCCAGAAGTGGCAGACCAACGTGGGACAGCCTCTTATTGCACTCAGGCGAGAAGTGGGTGAGGCAAAGGATATGAACCATCTGGCGGTCCGCGTTCGCCAAGGTCGGAGCAAGAAATACTCGGAACAATTTCGGACCCTCACGGACGATTTTGTCGCCGAGGAGCGTGCGGCACTTACCCGGCGTGAAATGCAGGCAGAAAAGGAGTCCGACCCGGATAAACTTCGTGAAATCATGATCTGGGTGACCACTGCAAACCGAGTTGTTGTCCGGGCTCAGGATATTCTCGTCGCTGGTGGAGACATGGAGAACGGGCTGATGGGATTCCTGCTCACTGGAGACGAGGACTATCTTCCGATCTTTGAAAAGGGAAAGACGCGAGTGTTCGAGCTCATTGAGGAACAAAAAATGAGCGAAGTGCACAGCGTGGAACAGCTTCAACGCTTGGTCGATATGGAGGCGATCATACAGGCTTGGCTGAAAAAGGATGTTGAGCCGCTCATAGAGCTTCGCAAACTGATCGGCAAATCGAAGAGTATGCTGGACGTCAGCAACGCAGTCGCCGACAGCCAAGGAAAACGAATCACCGACGTTTTTCGCGGGGTCATGCTTGCGTTTGTGGCCGAGGAGGAGTCCCGCCTGAAGGAGCAGGACGAGATGGTAAACCAGACGCAACGAAGAGCGTCCAGGTTTATGCTGGCGGCGTCGTTGGCCGTTATGGCAGCTGCTTTTCTCATTTCCCTCTTCCTGGCGGGTAGGATTACCCGACCGATGATCGAGGCAATGGGCTTGGCCGAATCCATCAGCAAAGGAGACCTCACACGGGAGCTGAGAGTGCGCAATTCCGACGAAGTGGGGCGGCTAGGAACAGCACTGAACACCATGGTTGAAACCGTCAGGGGTCAGATCAAGCGCACGTTGGAAGGAGTGAACGTTCTCGCTGCTACCGCTGCGGAGATCTCTGCAACGGTAGCTGAGCTGTCCGCCAGTACGTCGAAGACCACAGCCGCTGTGACCGAAACGTCTACTACGGTGGAGCAAGTTAAGCAAGCCGCGCGGATCTCCGGAGAAAAGGCGAAGGCAGTGGCCGAGGTTGCCAATCGAGCACTGAAGATCTCAGAAGCGGGCAAGAAGGCCACACAGGACACTATTCAACGGATGAATGTCATAAAGGAACAGATGGAGACGATCGGCGAAACTGTGGTCAAACTCAACGATCACAGCCGCGCTATCGAAGAGATCGTGGCCGCGGTGCAAGACTTGGCGGATCAGTCGAATCTTCTCGCAGTGAACGCTTCCATAGAGGCAGCGCGCGCCGGGGATCAAGGACGCGGATTCGCGGTAGTTGCCCAGGAGATCAAGAGTCTCGCCGACCAATCACGGACAGCGACACAGCAGATCCGAGGCATCTTGGAGGAAAACCGCAAGTGGGTGAGCGCGGTGGTCATGGCCACGGAGCAGGGCGGCAAGGCGGTCGATGCAGGTGTGAACCAGTCCGTTCTTGCCGGTGACTCGATCAAAGGGCTTGTCAGCAGCGTAGAGGAATCCTCCCGCGCAGCGGGAGTGATCGACGCCACAAGTGAACAGCAGTATATCGGCGTGGATCAGGTTGCGAAAGCCATGGCGAATATCGAGCAAGCCATGCAGCAGAATCTCGCCGGCTCTGTGCAGCTTGAATCGGCTGCCCGCCGCCTTGAGGACCTTGGAGCACAACTCAGGGAAATGGTAGCGATATATCAGGTATGATGTTCGGAATAACGCGCGCCGCACAACGTCTTGTGATGTTCAATCGTTTGTCTCAGGGACCGAACGTAAGCTTTAGATAAAAAACTTGGCCAACCGATACGGTATGATTCACGCCATCTGGGAATTCCTCTGCCGTAGAATGGATAAAGCACTACGTCGCTCGGCTGGGTGCCTGCCATAAGGAGTTGAAAAATTTTTCAGTGGCAGGGGGTTGACAATGGGGGAGAGTGTTGGCACTCACCTATAGAGAGTGCTACCAATTCGGCCCGGCCGAACCTATATCCAAATGATCAGGAGGTTCCAACATGAAATTCCGTCCTCTGCATGATCGCATCCTGGTGGAGCGCGTCGAATCGGAGGAAAAGACCGCCGGAGGCATCATCCTTCCCGACACGGCAAAAGAGAAGCCGCAGCAGGGCAAGATTATCGCCGTGGGGACCGGCAAACACACCGAAGACGGCAAGGTAGTGCCCCTTGAGGTCAAAGTGGGCGACCACATTCTCTTCGGCAAATACTCCGGTTCTGATGTCAAGATCGAAGGAGTGGAGTACCTTATTATGCGTGAAGACGACGTGCTGGGTATCATCGAATCGTAGGGTGAATACTCGCTCGCACCAGGCAACCCACACCCAATACTCACGAGCCAATCTGCAAGGAGGAACGCATAAATGGCGGCAAAGATTATCATGTTCGAACAGCCGGCCCGGGACAAGATCCTTAAGGGCATCAACATCATGGCGGACGCGGTGAAATCCACCCTTGGTCCGAAAGGACGCAACGCCATCCTTGAAAAATCCTGGGGCTCACCCACCGTCACCAAAGATGGTGTCACTGTAGCCAAAGAAATCGAACTGGAAGACAAGTTTGAAAACCTCGGCGCTCAAATGCTCAAAGAAGTCGCGTCAAAGACCTCAGATGTCGCCGGCGACGGCACCACGACGGCGACCGTGCTTGCTCAGGCGATTTACCGCGAAGGCATCAAGATGGTCGCGGCCGGAGCCTCACCCATGGAGCTGAAAAGAGGTATTGACGCTGCAGTCCAGGCTGTCGTGGATAAGCTTAAAGAGCTTTCCACCCCGACCAAGGACAAGAATGAAATCGCGCAGGTCGGCACAATCTCTGCGAACAACGACTCCACCATCGGCAACATCATTGCCGAGGCGATGGAAAAGGTCGGCAAAGAGGGTGTGATCACGGTGGAAGAGGCCAAGGCCATGGAAACCACCCTCGATGTGGTCGAGGGTATGCAGTTCGATCGCGGTTATCTCTCCCCGTACTTCGTGACCGACCCCGAGCGGATGGAAGCAGTTCTTACCGATCCGTACATCCTCATCAACGAGAAAAAGATCTCCAATATGCGTGACATGCTGCCCCTCCTCGAGCAGGTCGCGAAGATGGGTAAGCCGCTTCTCATCGTGGCGGAAGATGTCGAGGGTGAAGCACTTGCCACCCTTGTTGTGAACAAACTGCGCGGCACCCTGACTGCAGTCGCGGTGAAAGCCCCCGGTTTCGGCGATCGCCGAAAGGCTATGCTCGAAGACATCGCAATCCTCACCGGCGGGCAGGTGATCTCCGAGGATCTCGGTCTCAAACTCGAGAACGTCACCCTGAACGATCTCGGCCGCTGCAAGCGCGTCACCGTTGACAAGGACAACACCACCATCGTGGACGGCGCGGGAGCGAAGGAGAAGATCGAGGGCCGTGTGCGTCAGATCCGCACCCAGATCGAGGACACCACCTCCGACTATGATCGTGAAAAGCTGCAGGAACGGCTGGCCAAACTGGTCGGCGGCGTGGCAGTTATCAACGTGGGCGCTGCAACCGAAACCGAAATGAAGGAGAAAAAGGCCCGCGTTGAGGACGCTCTCAATGCGACCCGCGCGGCCGTCGAGGAAGGCGTGGTGCCGGGCGGCGGCGTGGCTTACTTGAGATGCCTGGAGGCAGTGAAGAGCCTGAAACTCGATGGCGACCAGGCTACCGGCGCAAAGATTGTCCTGCGCGCCCTTGAGGAGCCTATTCGCCAGATCGCGCTGAACGCCGGCCATGACGGCTCGATCATCGTCGACAAGGTCAAGAACGGCACAGGCGCTTTTGGGTTCAACGCGGCTACTGAGGAATATGAAGACCTGATGGCCAGCGGCGTCATCGACCCCGCGAAGGTGACCCGACTGGCGCTCCAGAATGCAGCTTCCGTGGCAGGCCTTATGCTCACCACCGAAGTCATGGTGGCTGAAGCGCCTAAAGAGAAAGAGGCGCACCCCATGCCCGGCGGCGGGATGCCTCCCGGCGGGATGTACTAACCTCTAAGGCTTGAATGATCGGGGGGGACTCTCTTTGCAGAGTCTCTTAACGGTCAAGTGTACTTTCAGACTGTCGAATCATAGGCTTTGCCCGTTCCGGGCAAGGCCTATGTTCGTTCTGACATGAACGTATATTCAAGATGGTACGATTGCTCTGTAAGGGCGCACCCGCGGGTGCGCCCACATTCGGGCAGACACACAGATCTGCCCCTACCAGGCGGGATGAACAGTATCGGCGCGAATGGCAAGTCCCACGAAAATGCTGGTAGCCCGGCATCTTGCCGGTATTCTTCATATTACAACGAAGTCTTTTCCTTGTACTTGATGAGCGGGCCGAAGAACTCCGTTTCGCAGTAGTGGCACATCAGCGTAAGCGGATCATGCGCCACCACCAGGAACTTGCCGGGCACTTCCTCGTGATTGGTAATACAAAAGGAGTCGGGGCAAATCACAATATCGCCGACATGTGTTGGGACTTCCACCTTATGCTTCTCGATTACTACACCGTCGGCTATGCGCGACACGGTCGCGTGGGGGGCGATCAATGCCACCACGTTGAGCATGTCCCTGGTGAGGCTGAAGTTCTCTACTTTTATAATATCTTTGCGCTTGATGGAGGCTGACTCGAAATTTACGCCGATCGCCATGATGTCGCCGGTCTCTCGTGCCAACGCGTTGAGTCCCAGCATCTGAGAGATCAGAAAAGCATGTCCTGCGGGAATGTGATCGATTACGGTGCCTCGTTGTATTTTTGCGATAGTGATGGGTCGCTGCTTCATCGGACTGCTCCCAGGATGAGGCTCAGGAGCGCCTCTCTAACAAGGAGCCCGTTGCGGGCCTGTTGGAAATAGTAGGCGTGCGGCGTTTGATCCACGTCAGGTGCTATCTCGGTGACGCGAGGCAGTGGATGCATTACCTTCATGTTTGGCTTTGCGGCCTTAAGCATCCCCGCCTCAAGACGGTAAATGCTCCTGAACTTCTCTACCAGCGCCTTGCGCTCGCTGAACCGCTCCGTCTGGATCCGCGTCATATAGAGCACATCCACTTCGGCGATAT
>JAIWNO010000125.1 GCA_020216785.1 Desulfomonile sp. | reverse complement strand
AATCCTCGATCCGCGCGCTTTCCTGAACCGTGATGCCGCTCTCTGCTTCGGCTTTTCGGCACTTGTCGATGATATAGCTCGGCATGGCGAGGTCGCGAGGAGAGATGAAAACGATCCGGCAGTCGCGGTAATTGAGCAGAGCCTCGGTCAGCGAATGTACGGTCCGGCCGTTGGCCAGGTCACCCACCATGGCGATGGTGATTCCGTCGATTCTTCCCTGGGTCTTCTTAATGGAATAGAGATCCAGCAGGGTCTGAGTCGGGTGCTGGTTCGGCCCGTCACCAGCGTTCACCACCGGTATGTCGGCGGCTTCCGCTGCCAACCGCGCTGCGCCTTTTAGCGGATGCCGAATCACGATCACGTCGAATCCGTACCCGTCGTGCATTTTTACCGTATCCCACAGTGACTCCTCTTTCATTGCCGAAGTGATTTTGGGGTCGTAGAACCCGCCGGACTGGCCACCGAGGTTACGCATCGCCACTTCAAAAGATGTGCGGGTCCGCGTGGACGGCTCGAAAAACATCATTGCGCACACCTTGTTCCTGCATAGATTGTTTCTGTCGGGATGCGCCTGCACTTCGTCCACCTTCGAGAGGATCACGTCGATCTCCTCACGGGTGAAGTCGTTCATCGAAATAATATCTCTTCCTTCAAAGTCCATGCCGGCCTCCGGAGTGAAGAAGCGTTGCACACTCCCAAGCGATGAGATGACGCTCAAAAAAGATATTCTTTTCCCCTCACTACGACTGCGCTCACCGACGCAGAAAGGGGAATACCCGCGAATGGCGACCATCCGCACCTCGTTCGGAGAGGTCCGCGTCCTGTGATCTCCGCGTCGCGGACCTCGGTGGCGCGGCCGAAGTCGAGCACGGTGAACGAGGCGATAACGCCGGCTTGCAGTGAACCGTGATCAGTCTCAAGCTCATTCCTAAAAAGGGTGGCAGGCTTGAGTGACAAAACCTCCGCGATCCGGACCGGCGAGAACGCCCTTTCATTCACCAGCCACCCGACAAACGCTCCCAATGTTTCCAGATGTGGCATTCCCGGCGCGCCGCTCCTCTTCTCTACCATGGTGTGCGGCGCATGATCCGAGGCTAGAACGTCAATCAGGCCATCTCTAAGCGCTTCCACGAGAAAACGGCGATCTTCCTCGAATCGCAGCGGCGGATTGCAGTCGAGCAACCACGATTCTCTGACGTCACGGTTTCCATCGGCCTTGACCGTGCTGTCCTGCACAGAGAAGAAAAGATGGTGTGGCGTGACCTCGCAACTCACCTTCCGATCGGCCGTACGATTGTACTCAGCGATCAGCTCCGCGGCGCGCTTCGTGGACACATGGCAGATGTGAGACCTTAGACCGAGCTTCGTTGTCAGCTCAAGAATGCGCGCTACCGCTGATATCTCCACCTCTGGCGGTCTGGTCCACCAGCGCGGGCCTGTCCGAGCGGTCTCAGCGAGCAGTTCCGGGTCTTCCGCGTGGAAAAAGACCCTGCAGCCGCTGAACCGCGGCAGAGTCTCTACGAGCTGAGACCACGAGCGAAATGACACCGGCGACGGTGCAGGATCGAGGTAAATCTTATACGGCAGGTCCGCCCACGGCTCGGATTTAGGCGTCACTGCAGCGTAGACGATCGCAGGGCAGGGCGAAGAAGCTGCAAGTTCCTGCTTGCGGGCATATGAGGTCTCGTCCGATGGCGGGACAGGATCGTTCGGCATGGCACAGAAGAGCGTGACGCCTCCGTTGAGCGCGGCCATGCCCGCGGACAAAAAAGTCTCTTTTCGGCACGCGGCCTCCCATTTAGCGTGCGCGTCAGTGTCACTTGGAGATGGGCAGGGATACTCGCGTGCATGCACGTGGATATCCACGAATCCGGGAAATAAAAGCTTCTGACCGGCCGGGGTCTCTGCCGTCCTTTCGACGGAAATGACGGTGCCGGCTTCGGGGTCGAACGAAACCACTCCTGCTCGCACCCCATCGGGAAATACAGTCGGCAGGCTAATGGACGTTTCGCTCATAGCTTCCCAGTAACGTACGCGTCGACGAGGTCGCGCCGCATGTGCGCCTATTTGGCCCCTTCCTCCAACGCCTGGATGAGCGTCCTGCAGAAGGCCGGCAAGTCGTCCGGCTTCCGGGAAGTGATGAGGTTGCCGTCCCGCACCACCTCGGAATCCTCCCACAAAGCTCCCGCGTTCACCATGTCGTCCTTTATGGCAATGTACGAGGTAGCTTTCTTACCCTTGAGCACTCCCGCGCTCGCAAGCATCCATCCACCGTGGCAAATTGAGGCCACCACTTTGCCGGCCACGAACATGTCACGCACGAGGGTTACCATCTCCGGGTGAACGCGCATCTTGTCCGGCGCGTAGCCTCCAGGGATGACGAGCGCGTCGAAATCATCAGCCTTCACCTGGGATGCCTTGACGTCTGCCTTGATTGGAATGCCGTACTTGCCGTGGTACGTGCCCGCGGACCCCGAGCCCACCACTATTACGTGAATGCCTTCCTCTTTCAGCCGGTAATAGGGTATCCAGACTTCGAATTCGTTGTACACGTCCTCGACGAGGATGGCAGCCTTCTTGCCTTCGAGTTTCATGGCCGGCCTCCTTTGGAGGTAGGTTGATCGCATGATTATCTCTCACCGTCATCGACTTCCAGCGAAACGATCCTCATCTCGTCGCGACCTTCGATGATTTGTACCGCGGCCGAGTCACAAACCGGACAGGTCGGACGGTAGGCTTCCAGCACGTGCCGCCGGCTGCACTCGGTGCACCAGATAGCGATCGGAATAATGGTGATGTCCAGCTCAGCGTTTGCCGCGACGGTGTCTCGGGAAAGGACCTCGAACGCGAAGCGGATAGCATCGGGCATCACCGCTGTGAGGGTGCCGAATTCCAGACTTACTTTTACGACTTTCTCGGCACGATGGAGCGCGGCCTGCTGCTCAATGATCTCCATGATGCTCTGAACTATTCCCATCTCGTGCATGCTACGCTCCCGATCGCCTGACTCAATCCATCCCCGGCCCATATTATCTCGCCCATTGGGGAATTTGCCAATCGGGTCCAACATTGACTTGTTGGAACAGGCCGTCGCCTTTCAGGTCCATGTATAGGCGGTAACCCTGCTGGTCGCCGGTGTTGGAATGGGCGCTGAATGCGACAGTGCGGCCACGGAACGAATACATGGTGATGATTTCCCCATTTTGTCCTATATAATAGTCCATCGTGGTTTCTTCTCCGGGGATGTCTCGGGCGTGGTCGGAGCGCTTTGTTGTGAGGTGTTTCATCGATTTCACATCCGGCGCCCGGAAGACCTGTTGCCCGACGGCCGCAAAAGGCGCGGCGACCAGGACTAGAACCAAGAAGATCACTTTACACATCGCACTTCATCCTTTCGAGGTCGGCTGTGAGACGGCCACATCTATAACAGAACTCGCGCAGAGCGACAACGGTCGCACCAACTGTATTACACGGACTCATGAGAGGCGACATGGATTTCGACGCGATGGACAAGGAGGAACTGAGGAAGTACCTGGATTTCCTCATGTGGCACTACCGAGTGGTCGATGCATTCTGGTACGTGGCGATCGAGGAGGAACTCGGGGCCGATCAAGCCGACCACTTCAACGAGCGAGTCTGGGAAAAGGCTGCCGGACTCGCGGCGGAAGCGATCGTCAAGCGCTTCGATATCCGTAAGAAAGGACTGGAAGGCCTCCTGGCGGCGCAAGGCTATTTCCCATGGGCGATCATTGTGGGATACCAGATTGAGCGCTCTTCTGACAAGGTCCTCCTTTCGGTGCCCGAATGCCCTGTGCAGAGCGCGAGACTGAAGAGAAATCTCGGAGAGTACAACTGCAAGGAAATGCACCGCAGGGAGTTCATGAGCTTCGCTCGAGCGATCGATCCGGCCATTCGGGTGGAATGCATCCACGCTCCTCTGGATCCCCATCCTCCGGAACGGATCTGCCAATGGCGCTTCACAATGGAGTCTCCATGAGATTCCTTGACAGGACTCTGCCCGAATGTTACTCTGTTATCAGCACGTTATCACGAACTTGGCTCTTTTTGTGAGCATACGACTGTTCGAGACCGCCATCGCGGGGGAATGATGTCAGCAGAAATCGAAGGAAAAGTGCTCGCCGCACTGGTGAGCGACCGTTACCTCCTGACCCGCGTTGTCGGGGACGGTTTAGGCGCGGAGATGTTCAAGGACCCGAATCTTCGCGTGCTCTTCAGGACTGTTCTGGAGATGAGCCAGATCTCGGACCAGATCATCGACTGGATAACCATCGAGAGCTTCCTGCAGGGAAACGGCCGTTTCAACCCGGAATTGGGCCAGGCGCTCGGCATTGCGAGACAGCAGGAAATTCCCGAAGCCGATCAGGTAATAGCATACGTCGAGATTCTCCGGGAACGCAGTCTGCGCGATCGGATGTTGAAGCTTTCTCAGGTGATGGCGAGCTACGCGCTTGGGAAGGGGCAATACAAGGATGAAGACTTCTTCGGGTTCACCTCGCGTATTATCCAGAGTCTTATCGAACTTCAGAAGCAGAAAGCCAGCAAACGTATTTATCCCGTCAAGGAGACCATCGAAGAAATCCGCACGATGACCAACGAAAAACGGGGAGGCGAGAAGCGCCTTCTCGGGTTCTCGGTTCAGCCGTTCGAACGGCTGGAGCATGTGCTCTCAGGTATCAGAAAAGGGTTTTACTACGGACTTGCGGGGCCGCCGCGCCGCGGCAAGACCACCTTCGCCTTGGACCTGGCGTCACGACTGGCAGAGCGCAACAGCTTTCCGGTGCTTTTTTTTACCTGGGAACAGACTCGGCGGACGCTGGCGGCCAGACTCCTGGGCCGGGAATGTTACATCAATCCAGTAAAACTCCTTACGGAAGTCAGCCCGGAAGAAGCCCAGCGGCACGCGCTGGTGCGGAAAGTAATCGAGCGCTCCAAGTCGTACAGCTCGTACCTCTACATCATCGAGTCGGGCCGCAAAGATACCCTCCAAAGAATCAAGGCCCAAGCGTACAACATCATGCACGAATTCCGCACCGACAACATTGCTCTCTTCTTTGACTACCTCCAGAAGATCCCTCTCGAAAAGCAGTACGAGGATATCCGAGGCCAAGTGAACGAAGTTTCCGCACAATTGGCTGACCTAAGCCTGGAGTTGAACTGTCCTGTCTTCGCTATATCCGCCCTCGACAAGGAAGGATGTAAACTCGACGAGAAACCGCCCACGTACGATGAATTCGCGACGACCTTCTTCGCCCGGCCCACGATGCACAACTGTGTGGGTGGCGGCGATCTCGAATACGACCTGGATGTGGCAATGATATTGTCGAAAGACTGGGTAGCCACCAAGAACCTCGCGGAGCGCCTCAGCATGAAAGGGAAGAGCGCGGACGTTCCCGACCTGCCTCAGATCGACATAGTCAACCTGCATGTGGACAAGAACCGCGATTCCGCGGGCGAGAAGTCTCCGACGATCCAGTACGCGTTTTTCATCAATATCAACAAGTTCGTTGAAGTGGGCTTCAAGACGGAGGAGGAATACAGTAAGGAATTTAAGGGCTTCGCAAAAGCCGAAGACATGTTCGGCACCCTGTTGGACACAGGCTTATTCAAGATCTAGACCAAAGTCGTCAGACTACTGCTCAGGGTCCTTCAACAACCAATTTGTTTGCATCCGCCAAATCCGTGCAAGAGGACAGGGGAGTTATTGCCGGTGACATCCAGGCGTAGGGGCCGGTCTCAGACCCGCCCCTACGCGGCATATCCCGTTGGTTAGCGCCTTTTCCTCCCAAGGTAGGGCGGCAAAATACTTTACGAACCGAACCACTAGTAGTAACCGGGGCAATAGCCCCAAACTCTCACTCCTGTGGGCCCGGTAGTCCTGGGCGCGCCGGCCCCACGACCCGCAGCCGCTGCGGTGCCCCAGCCGGGGCCCGTCCCATAGAAGGTCACATCGGGCAAGGCTACCCGCGGCATGCCTTTAGATGCCTCGGCAGCGATGGCATCGAATTCCTTCTTCGCTTTGACCTGGGCGGCCATTTCGTGCTTCCAAGCCTGTTGAGTATCAGTCGCGTACGATCTGTCCGCAGATGCCACTCCGACCGTTGCTGCAAAAGTCAAGAGTGTTAAGAGAACGATCATTGTCTTCATCGTAAAACCTTCCTTTCGTTACTCACAACCACCTGGTTGCGGGACGGCGATGCGAGGAAGTTGAGGATTCAATCTCCCCGGATTTCGGGGGGAAGCATAATTCTATCACAAGTCTTATCTCCTCACGCCCTCATCACACTTATCTCGATTTAACATCGAGCCCTTCAGGTATCTTACGCCTCTCCCCTATAATGTGGCGCTTCTTCCGTAGGTCAAGGCACTTGTTGACAAATATTGTCAAGTTTGGTCGCGGTTGACCCTAAAGCGTTCCTTCGGTAATATAAATTACTTTCTGACAGGACATGATCAGGTTTCTCGCGTGAAGCTTTATCCCATGATGATGAATGTGCAGGGACGCCGAGTGGTGATTGTCGGCGGCGGGCGTGTCGCGGTGCGTAAGGTCCGGAGCCTGCTGGAATGCGGCGCCTGTGTGACGGTGATCTCGCCCGAAATCGAGCCGGAACTCCAATTCCTCACCGCAAGGGACGCCATACAGTGGATCGGCCGTCGCTTTGAGGAAGCCGCTCTTGACCGTATTCAGGACCCGGTGCTGGTTTTTGGTACCACAGACCAGCGCGAAGTAAATGAACAGATCTACAGAGCCGCCGTCAAGCGGGGCATCCCATGCAATATTGCAGATGATCCGGAATTCTGCACCTTCACCGTTCCAGCGGTGGTGACTCGCGGGGACTTGACTATAGCGGTCAGCACCGGTGGAGCGTCGCCTGCGCTTGCACGTCGGATCAGGGAGCGGCTCGAATCGGAGTTCGGTCTCGAGTACGCGGTTATGACGCGGCTCTTGGCGGCTGTGAGACGTGAAGTTCTGGCCGGCCAAGGCTCCTCTGATGGCAACAAACGCGTATTCTTCGACCTGGTGGATTCGGACCTGTTGCAGGCATTGAGGATTCACGACCGGGCGAAAGCAAAGGAGATACTCGCAGCGGTCGTGCCCTCGGAGATCGAGGTGGGAAGCCTCTTGGAGGAGGTATTCCAGGAACAGACAGACTAACTAAACGATTTTCTTAATACGATGACGTATTCTGTTGCCGATATTTCCAATCCGTCATCCTTGCGAAAGCGGGCGCCAGGGAGATTGCCGAAGCCTTGTAAGTCCTGGATTCCCGGTTGCGCGGGAATGACGAGACGCTGTCTGTTACCGATGGATGCGTCATTAGAAGGTGACGGAATTCAGGAAACGGTGTACTAGATATTTCATTTCACGAGTACGGCGGCGTGTTGCGGTCTGCATTGGCGGGGCGCGCATATTGCCTGTCATTCGCCCTTGGACAGACAAGATGCCTGTCTTACCAACTGACAGCTCCAAGTCCGTTCTCGTTGCTTTCGGTCGAGGGCGTCTTGCCCGTAATTGCTGATCGTACCGCTAGGTAACCGAGGAAGTGTGGATCTCGTCTTTTTCAAAATAGCGTTGGCGCTGTATCTGGGAGCATCTGCCGGCTATCTGGTGTTCCTGCTGATCTCATCGGAGAGTCGCGCATCAGTCGGCTTCTGGTGTGCCGTGATGGGTTTTGTTGCGCATACGCTTTCAATCATGCATCGCGCCATTTTTTCCGGTTTTTTCCCACTCGCGACTTCTTTCGATGCGTTGTCGGCATTTGCGTGGTTGCTTGTGGGGATCTTCCTTCTCGTCCGGTATCACGACCCGAGTCCAATCTTCGGTTCGATCGTGACGCCAATGGCGTCGGTGCTGATGATATTCGGGTGGACTCTGGTGTATCAGGTAACAGAGCCGCTTATTCCGGTTTTGCGGAGTACGTGGTTGCCGGTTCATGTGACGCTTGCGCTGGCGGGTAACGGGGTGTTCGCATTCATGGCGATCGGCGGGCTCATGTATTTGTTTCAGGAGCGGCTCATCAAAACCAAAAGACTTGGTCGCCTCCATCGGCTGTTGCCGTCGCTGGCAACACTGGATACGATCAATCGGCATGGTTTGCCGTTCGGTTTCTTTCTGCTGACGCTTGGGATCATCACAGGAGCGTTTTGGGCTTCGAGCGTTTGGGGCTCGTATTGGACGTGGGACCCCAAGGAGACATGGACGCTTATTACCTGGTTCGTCTACGCGGGGATGATTCATCAGCGCATGGTCCTTGGTTGGCGCGGCAAGCGGGCCGCCGTTTTGGCGATTATCGGGTTCGGGCTCGTGATGTTCTCATTTGTCGGCGTGAATGCTTTGTTGGGCGGTCACCACGCTTTCCAGGGAGCGAACCGCTTCATGCCGCCGTCGGGATTGTAGACATGGAAATCATGGTCATCGGCCTGAATCACAGCACAGCTCCGGTGGAGATTCGGGAGCGGATTACGTTCCCCGGAGACCACGACGGCGCGGTCGCCCGCATGATCGGCGACGTAGAAGGGGTTGAGGAGGCGATCGTCCTGTCGACCTGTAATAGGGCCGAGATCGTGGTTACCACAAAGGATGTGGAGGAGAGCCGGGAACGACTGATCCGCACCATTGGCGAGATTCACGGACAGGACCCGAGCGTGTTCCGCAGTTATCTTTACGTCCGACACGGGGCTGACGCGGTCCGGCACGTCTTCCGGGTGGCCGCGAGCCTGGATTCGATGGTGCTTGGCGAACCGCAGATCCTAGGACAGGTTAAAGAAGGCTACCGCCGTGCAACGAAGGCCCGCACAACGGGTCCCATCTTGAACAGGCTCATGCACCGCGCGTTTTTCACTGCCAAGAGGGTTCGGACCGAAACCGGCGTCGGCAGCGCTGCGGTCTCGGTGGCGTATGTCGCCGTGGAACTCGCACGCAAAATCCTCGGTGAACTCCGTGACAAGAGCATTCTCTTGGTGGGGGCGGGCGAGATGGCCGAACTTGCGGCCCGGCATCTGAATAACCAGGTAGATCGCCCCATTGTTGTGGTCAATCGGACGTACGAGAACGCGTGCATTCTCGCAGAGGAGCTGCAGGGCTTGCCTATTCGGATGGAACAACTGGAACAGCGGCTCGTCCAGACGGATGTGGTGATTACCTCTACGGGCAGTTGCGATCCCATTATTGGGAAGGCCATGATGAAGCGTGTCATGCGCGCGCGGCGGCATTGTCCAATCTTTCTCATCGATATCGCGATTCCTCGTGACGTCGAGCCGGACGCCAACGAGATTGACGGAGTATATCTTTATAATATTGATGACTTGCAGGCGGTAGTCGCGGAGAACATTGGTGAGCGCCGTAAAGAGGCGCTTTCGGGGGAGCGGATCGTGTCTGAAGAAACCGAGAAGTTCATGCATTGGACCAAGACGCTTGATGCGGCTCCCACCATCGTGGCGCTGAAAGAAAAGCTCGAACATATCCGGGCGACCGAGCTGGCTCGGCTCAACGGGAAGTTCGCGGATCTCGATCCCGCCCAGCGGGAGGCCCTGGAATCCGTCACTCGGCAGATTATTAACAAGATCGCGCATGACCCGATCGTCTTCCTGAAGAGAACCGGGGCCCACGGAAAGCAGAACTTGTACCTCGACGCGGTCCAGAGGATCTTCAGATTGAACGGCGCCGCCGATAATCAGAATGAAGGTGAAGAGCTTTAAAACTGAAGACAAAGTGAATCATCTCTCAAGTGCGCCAGAGAGCGCGATTGAGACAACGAGAAGACGGTCAAGAGTATACTGATTGGAGGGATCGGCACCTTACCTATCCAAGAGGAGTGACCAGCAAGATGCCTGTCCCCCAATGCAGTCCGGAACACGCTCCCGCTTTTCTGAAACGGAACACTTGGAGCGTCCTGACGGCGCACATGACGCTGTCGGTGCCGTATGCAGCTGAGGAAATGCCGCATCCGATCCTGATTGCTTGAAAGCGAATCCGCATGAA
>JAIWNO010000124.1 GCA_020216785.1 Desulfomonile sp. | reverse complement strand
GCTGACCATTGGAACACGAGGCAGTGCATTGGCGCTTTGGCAAGCCCGGCACGTCGCCTCGCTTATAGAAAAAAAATACCCGAGCGCCGAGGTGGAGCTAATTACCATCAAGACCACGGGTGACAAAATCCTCGAGGCGCCTCTCGCCAGAATCGGTGAGAAAGGGCTTTTCACGAAAGAAATTGAGGAAGCACTGCTGGACTATCGGGTTGACCTCGCGGTCCACTCGATGAAGGACCTGCCCACCGACTTGCCGCAAGGTTTGCAGCTCACTGCAGTCATCGAAAGAGAGGATCCACGGGACGCATTCATTTCCCGAGACGGCACAAGACTGGAGCACCTGAAAAAGGGAGCTACGGTGGGGACCTCAAGTCTGCGAAGACGGGCCTTTCTGCTCAACAGATTCCCAGGCCTCGACGTAGTGTCTGTCCGAGGAAACGTCGAGACGCGGCTGAGAAAGATTCACTCGGAGGATTTGGCGGGCGTGATTCTGGCCTCTGCTGGAATCACTCGAATGGGCTTTTCAGACCGAATCACCCAGTACGTGGAGTCGGAGTTGATGATCCCGGCCATCGGTCAGGGCGCTCTCGGCATTGAAACGCGGGTCGATGACACGGCAGTGAACGAGACTGTGGCATTCCTCAACCACGCGAAAAGCCGTGCATGTGTGGACGCGGAGCGTGCCTTCCTGCGGCGCATGGGAGGAGGATGCGCAGTCCCTATGGCCGCCTATGCGATCGCGGACGGGGACGCCATGACCATTACTGCTGCGGTGATTCATCCTGACGGAACTCCGGCGATTCGGGAGAAGCTCTCCGCACCCATAAGCGATACTTCCGTCGGCCGGAGGCTCGCGGATATTCTCATTGAGCGCGGCGCAGCGGCCATAGCTCGGGAGGTCCTCGGCCCGGACTGGAAACCCGGCCTGTAGCGGAGAACCAAAGGGAACATGAATCAAGAATCTCACGATAACCCTAGCGTTCAACCCGGGACCGTTTTTTTAGTGGGCGCAGGGCCGGGCGATCCGGGCTTGATCACCGTAAAGGGTCTCGAAATCATCCGCACCGCGGACGTAATCATATACGATTACCTCGCTTCCCCCGAACTGCTTCAGGAGGCCCGCGCTGACGCGGAACTTGTCTACGTGGGCAAGAAGGGCTCGGATCACACGTTTGAGCAGGAGGAGATCAACGAGCTTCTCGTTCAAACAGCGCGTGCAGGGAAAAACGTCGCACGTCTCAAGGGAGGCGACCCGTACGTTTTCGGCAGAGGAGGAGAGGAGGCCGAAGAGCTTGTGAGAGCAGGGGTCCCATTCGAGGTGGTTCCCGGCGTCACTTCTGCCGTGGCCGCTCCGGCTTACGCCGGAATCCCTGTAACCCATCGAGATCATGCCTCGATGGTCACGTTCATCACAGGCCACGAGTCTGCAACAAAGGAGGGATCTTCCCGAGATTGGGAGGTGCTCGCGCGGAATCCCGGGACACTCGTATTTCTCATGGGAGTGAAAAATCTTCCAGAGATATCCGCGTCCCTCATTACGCACGGTAAGGCGCCAGACACACCGGCAGCGCTCATTCGGTGGGGTACGACTCCCGACCAGGTCTCGGTGATATCTACCCTGGAGAAGATCCCTGCAACGGCAAAGGTCCACGGAGTCAAACCGCCGGCGGTGCTCGTAGTGGGCTCAGTAGTTTCGTTGCGCGATACCCTCGGTTGGTTTCAGCGCAAGCCGCTTTTCGGCAAACGCATCCTTATAACCAGGAGCCGCTCGCAGTCTCGCGGCATGGCCGACCGGATAGCCGCAGCAGGCGGACGACCGATCCTGTTTCCCGCCATCAGTCTCGAGCCTCCCGAGGATTTTGGTCCGCTGGACTCATGCATTGGAAGAATCGATGAGTATGACTGGGTGATCTTCACCTCGGTAAATGGGGTGGAGCGCTTCTTTCAGCGCTACTTCGCACTCGGACGCGACATTCGCGACATGGCCGGCCCGCGCATCGGCTCCATCGGTCCAGTGACTGCCGGTGCTCTTCGGAAACTGGGGCTTAGAGTGGACTTGCTGGCGAAGGAGTTCAGAGCTGAAGGAATACTGGACCAACTCCAAATTGAAGGCGTATCAGGCAAGCGATTCCTCATCCCACGCGCCGAGAAGGCCCGAGAGATACTCCCCGAGCAGATTCAGAGCATGGGTGGTCTGGTGGACCTGGTACCCGTGTACCGGACCGTTCCGCCGCGGGACGGTCGAATTGACGAAGTACGCGCGATGCTGAAAGAGCGTCGGCTTGACGCTGTGACCTTCACGTCCTCCTCTACCGTCACCCATTTCGTGGAGATGCTCGGCGCAGCTGATATCGGCAACCTCACTGAAGGCATAATCATGGCGTCCATTGGGCCGATCACATCGAGCACAATGCGCGAAAGCGGCCTGCCCGTTCACATAGAAGCCGCGGAATACACTGTCGATGGGCTTGTGCGCGCGATTGTGGGATATTATCGAGAGCAAGTCTCAAGCTAGTCTGCCTGCACAACCCGGAGAGCGTCTCCAAATCTGTGAAGGACGGAAAACCTTAAACTGAAGGTTAGGGGAAACACAGGCATAACATGTGGCGCTCATCGACTCTGTTTCCATCGGTGTCGAACCGCAGCCTCCCGGAAAATAGCGAGCATCTGCCTGTGGTTTTCTTCGAGCGTGTAGCGCTTCGCTGTCCGTTCCGCCGCACCAGCTGCCGCATTGCGCCGCTCCGCGTCAAGAAAGAACTCCATTGCCGCAGCCATTTCCTCCGTATCGGATGGGTCTTTCAATATCTTTCCATCGACTCCCTCGGTGACTATCCCTGCCGCGCCGTTGAAGACCGTAGTGATCACCGGCAGCCCCGCTGCCATCGCTTCGAACACCACGAGTGAACACGCGTCGTAGAACGTGGGGAGAACGAAGACGTCGCTCGCGGCGTACACCATGTGAGGCTCACGCGTGGGGCCGTGGAACGTCACCACGCGATCAAGCTCTCGGCGAGACACCCGGCTGCGAAGGGAATGGGAGGGCGATCCCCCTACGACCAGCACCCGAAATGCTTCCGGCCCTACTTTGTCCCGAAGCGCACCCGCGGCCTCAACCAAGTATCTGACCCCCTTTTTGCGAAAATCGTACGCCATGAAAAGGAATACCACTTCATCCTTGAATCCGAGGCTGCGTCGCATGGTGAACCTGGCGCAGTTTTCCACCGCGCTGACCCTGGCCCTGGCCGGATCAATCCCGTTGTACACAAGGCGGATTTCGTCCGGCCGAAGGCCGAAATGCCGGGCTATATCCCGACGAACCATCTCCGCGATCGCAACAATAATTGGCCGTGGGCGCATTCTGAACGCTGCGGACTCGATCCATGCGCGGGCGTAGTACTTTGGCATGAGAAAAGCAACGATCCCCTTCATAAAACGCGTGATCGGGTTGCGCACGGCCCTGAGCTTGCGGACAGTGCTCTGGTAATGGACACCACCGTGGCTCTGGTACACGTTCATCACGATTGTGTTCCCGAACCCGACGATGACGTCGAAATCCTCCCTCTGGACCATGCGACGATGGCTGAATGCGAAATGGAGGATTTTCACTGACGGCGGTATCCAACGGGGCGGCTGAGGAAGGCGGTGGAAGTGCGCTTCCGCAGGTACACCATCCCAATTGTAGCCGTACAGATGGACTTCCCAACCATCGGCGACAAGAGTATTAGCCAACTGCACAGCGTAAGCCTCAGCGCCCCCCCCGAACATACTGAAATTCTCGATGGCCAGAGCGATCTTCATGGGAGATTCATCTATCAGCATCTTCGGACAGGCCCCGTTCCCAGGCCTTTGCGTGTTTGAGAAACACATAGAAGGAGCTGTTTACCGCGATGACGAGCCCGGGCAGCCCGTCGAGCAGGCCGGCCTTCCACACCGCGCATTCAAAGAACTTGCCGATCGCATGGAATACACCCAGGACAAGGTACCATGCGGAACCAGGTCTCACGCGATGATTTGCTGCTACGCTGGAAAACCTGTCTATGGTCTGCACTTGGTCGGAGATGCTCCGGTACACATAATGGAGAATGGGATGCCGGAGTTGCTCCACGCGTCCGGCAACCTCCAGACGCTCATGGATACCGTCCCCCATCCAGCGTCCGGCACCGCGGCGCACCAGTCGAAGTTTTCGGTCAGGATACCATCCGCCGTGACGAATCCAACGATTCAGGTACCGACTCAGCCGGGGCATGGAGAAGCCTGTCACGTCTCCCGCCGCGCTTCGGATTGCGGAACCAATTTCCTCAGCAGCTTCCGGCGACAATGCTTCGTCCGCGTCAAGGCTCAACACCCACCGGCCGGTGGTGAGTTCCATTGCCAGTTGCTTCTGAGCGGCATACCCCTGCCATTCCCGACATTCAACCCGGGCACCAGCAGTTTTGCAAAGTTCCACCGTGCCGTCGGTGCTTCCTGAATCAACCACGACCACTTCGTCGGCGAAGCTCACACTTTGGAGGAGCCGACCGATGCGATCCGCCTCGTTCTTGGCAATAACCGCGATGCTGAGGAGTGGCCGGTCTTGGGTGGAGATGTCGTTGCTCATAGTGAGGGATGTTAGATTCGATCGTTTGGCATGTCAAACGGCGGTCGTGCATGGGTTAACATAATATATCTTATCGGACATTGCTCTCGACAAGTAACAGGCTCATGAAGTCGCTATCCGATTTACCTGAACTTCGATGCCAATGGTCCTGATCACTCGGGCCACAGCCTCGGCTTCCTCGTACCGGCCTTCGGCCACCACGCACGAGCCTCGGTGGTCCACCTCCCAGGCGATGGCAAAGGCCTGTTCCTCGCGGATCCCCAGGGCCGTCATCGTAACTTCCATGACTTCGCCGTACGTGTTGTAGTCGTTGTCTATGATACGCACTTCGTACAAATCGCCTGCATCAGAGTCCGTACGATCATTGTCGTCCCGCCCGCCGATGCGTATCGGAGTAACGCGCTTGCCAGTATACAAGTATAGTGGAATTTGAGTCGGTATTTCCCAGGCTTGGCCGAGGCCGGCCGATAGTATTCCGCAACCGTCCAACTCAACGGCTCCTGATTCGAAAACAGATCCGCATCAAGGAATGCCGCCTGGAAACAGCTCCAAGGCCTTTTGAAGATCGGACACCTTGAAGATGAACAAAGCGTTCTCGCTGTCCGAGAAACCCGAGCCATACGTGTACGAGATGTTGATCCCCGCGTCGCCGAGCTTTTTCGAGACTGCGTTGAGTATACCGGGCCTGTTATCCAATACCAGCCCGATGACATCCTGGGTCTTCACTTGGTAGCCGGCCTTGCCCAAGATGTCCACTGCCTTGTCGGGGTTGTCGGTGATGAGACGAATCATCGAGTACCGTGCCGATTCCTTCAGAATAGCCTCGTAATAGTCTCTCGGAGCCACACGGCGGCCGGTATGGGCTCGCACTTCATAGAGCGCCAGGAGATACTCATTGGCGTCCTGAATCATCATGGCCTCGATATTGATATGCTCATCCATGAGGGCCGACGTGAACTTCGCGAGTTCGCCGGGCGCGTCCGCCAGCATGACTTCGAGTTGCTTTCTGATCGGCATGGTCGTGTCTCCGGGCATAGGGATATGTTTTGAGCAGGCCATATTATGCCCTATGTCAATGCGCTTTCAAAGAGGTGATTTTGGATAGCGCCGGCGAAACCAAAGAGGCGCTTTAATCCGGGTAGCGCTTTCAAAGCCTTCCTCTTAGGTATATAATCGTGGCCTTGATGACAACCGAGAGGTTGGTGGGCGGCATCCAGGTCGCCCCAATGTTTTCGTTTACCAGGATACCTTTACCGAGCCTGGATGGAGACCAACGTGGACGCCGTCCAAACGGAATACCACTACCTCAGTTCACTCATGGAGCGCAGGATTGTGTCTGCGGATGGTCTCCCTTTGGGCAAAACCTGGGATTTAGTGGTGGACCTGGACCGTCCCGAACCCGAGGTAACAAAGCTGGTTTACCGTGTGAGCTGGTCTACGGAAAAGCGGACCGTCCCTTGGCATGACGTTGCGAGCATTGATCCAGCCAGAATAACCCTCAAAGAAAGCGCTTCACTGCCGGGACCTCTGTTGAGGGTTCCCTCCGAAATTCTTCTAAGGGATTTTCTTCTCGACAAACAGATTGTCGATATCCATGGCGCAAAAGTGGAACGGGTCAATGACCTGCTCTTCCGCCAAGTCAATGGAAAGCTGGTTATCGAGCAGGTCGATGTGGGCGTAAAAGGCCTGCTGAGGCGATTGGGGTTTGAGCGCGCAATCTCACGGTTTCTCAAATGGTTTTTTGATTACACGCTTCGGGAGAAGTTTATCGCCTGGACCTACGTTCAGCCTTTGGCTGATCCCGACCGGCTGAGGCTGCAAGTTCCCTTGCAAAGGCTTGCCGAACTGCATCCTGCAGATCTAGCGGACATCATGGAAGACATGGACGTTCACGAGCGAGCCGTTGTAGTGGAATCTCTGGAAGAAGAGGTACTTGCCGACGCTCTCGAGGAGATGGACCCCAAGGTGCAGGTTTCCATTGTCCGAGGCCTCGCTCCTGAGAAAGCGGCTGACATTATTGAGGAAATGTCTCCTGATGAAGCAGCGGACCTTATCGCCGACCTCCCAGAGGAGACCGCCGAAGGCATCTTCAAAGAGATGGATGAGGACTACGGAAGTAAGGTCAAGCAGCTACTCGCTCACGAAGAGGACGAAGCAGGCGGCCTCATGACCACCACGTTTATGGCCTTGTCCCCCGACGCCACGATTTTGGACGCCCTGGCGTACATCAAACAGAACGCCCGGAAGATGGACGTGATCTATTACATTTACGTCGTAGACTCCGAAGGGCGGCTTCTCGGAGTAACCAACCTCAGAGAGCTGCTCTCAGCAGAGATATTCACACCCTTGGAAAGAATAATGACAAGGCGGCTCATTACCGCAAAGATCGACGACGACACGAAGGACCTTGCCGCGCTCTTCGCCAAGTACGGATTCAGGGGCGTGCCCGTAGTTGATGAAGAGAACCGGATTCAGGGTGTGATCCGATTCAAGGCGCTGCTTGAAATTGTTGCGCCTCACCTTGGGCAGTGACCCTATGGAGCCCGTGCTGTGAATCGAATCCTTCTTGCGGAAAAAATGCACACGGCCCGAAGCGCCTTAAAGCGCCGAATCGCCGCTATTTGGGCGCTGCTGACGGTAATGGGTCCCGGGATCATCACCTCCAACGTCGATAACGATGCCGGCGGCATTGCCACATATTCGCTTGCCGGCGCTAATTTTGGGCTGCAGATGCTGTGGTCCCTCATTCCCATCACAGCCCTGCTCATTGTGGTGCAGGAGGTGTCGGCACGACTTGCGGTGGTTTCCGGGAAGGGGCTGTCGGACCTCATCCGGGAACGCTTCGGGGTGAAGTTTACCTTCTACACCATGGTAATTGTCGTGATCACCAACATGGGAAATGAAATCTCCAATTTTGCCGGAATTGCGGCCTCTCTCGAGATCTTCGGGATATCTCGCTATATCGCGATCCCTCTAAGTATGATGTTCCTTATGTGGCTCGCGGTTAAAGGGACTTACCGGTTCGTGGAAAAGGCTTTTCTCACAGCGTGCGTCTTCTATGCGGCTTATCTCGTCACAGGTTTTCTCGTGCGACCGGACTGGGCGGCAGTGGTACAGGCTCTGGAAGCACCCACCTTAAGAATGGAGACGGCTTCTATTGTGATGCTTGTTGGTCTTACCGGTACGACCATTGCCCCGTGGATGATGTTCTATCTTCAGGCGTCGATTGTCGACAAAGGACTTGGGATATCCGAACTTAGGGCTGCGCGCCTCGATGTAATAATCGGATCGGTCGTGGTAAGCGTCGTTGCGTTCTTCATTATCCTCACCTGCGCCGCTACGTTGTTCAAGGCGGGAATCAAAATCAACGAGGCGGCCGATGCGGCACTCGCTCTTGCGCCGTTAGCAGGCAAGTACTGCTCCTGGCTTTTTGCATTCGGCCTGTTCAGTGCGTCTATGTTTGCGGCGTCGATACTCCCATTGTCGACTTCATACACGGTCTGTGAGGCCTTCGGTTGGGAGTCGAGCCTCAACAAGAAGTTCTCCGAAGCCCCGCAATTCTATTCACTCTACTGCTTCATCGTGTTTTTCTCCGGGGTATTTATCCTCGCTCCGGGCCTCCCTCTCGTGCCGATCATGTTCGTATCGCAAGTGCTTAATGGGATCGTCCTGCCGGTGGTGCTCATTTTCATGTTCCTATTGGTGAATGATGCGAGGATTATGAAGGAATATAAGAACGGTTGGATACACAACACCATTTCCTGGACGGCGGTCATCATCCTAACCCTGATGAGTTTCGTCACGGTCTTCTTTCTATTCACCGGAGACGCTTCATTCTAAAATCAACCATTTGTCCATCGTCAACGATTTCCCACCAACGAGTGTACAAGCGAGTTGACGGTTTCCTGAAGCTTATCCTTCGGCACATGCGCCTCTGACCGAGTCTTCTGTGGAAACGTCTCGCCGTCAACCTTCAGACTTGCCTCCACGGTAAACACCGACCCGTCGGGTACCACCCGGACGAGTACCGACAGTCCTTTCTGTGATGCAACGCGCTCCTCCGGACGAGACTCCTGCTTCGCAGGCTTCCTCGCGTCGACCGATTCTCGCTCCACCTTGCTCTCGTCCCGTTCAGGGAGCCGGTACCCGTGTAAGTCCGCCACGAGACCCGGGTCAACGTTAAGCCACGGGATGTCCCGGCCGTGCTCGTCAACGATCCGCACACGCGGGAGCGCCGCTTCCCGTGTCACCATGGTTTGCGGTGCAGCCCCCAGCGTCGAGGGTGACGGTGTTCCGATCAGCGCATCCTTTGGCGCGGGTGCCGTCCCCATGGCGCGGCTCGGTTCAGATCTTTCTGCGCCCAAACGTTTGAGCGGTTCCGGTGCGCCTTGCCTCTTCATCGCTCTCACGTTTTTGTCGCTGAGGGCAGTCGGAGGCGCGTTCGGCGGAGCACCTTCCGGCGGAAGCGTCTCGTCTGCACGGCCGGGTGGTACGGCCATGCGAGGTTGCCGAGTCCCGAACGAGCGCATTTCCGCTTCTGGTTGACCTTCTTTGAACCTTGGCTTGGGTAGGGCCGGTGTCGTTCCCTCGGGCACAAGCTCGGGCGCGGGAGCCTCTTCAACCCCTTGCGGCAGCTCCCAAGACCGATCCACGCGCAACGGTGCCTTTCCCCTCTCCAGTTGAGGGACTACCAGTACCGCAACTACGAGCACCCCGACCGCAGTTCCCACAGCAAACATGGGCGCACGGGGGAGGCCCGTCCACGCGGCCGAAAGCCATTTCGACGCGCGTTGCCACCAGGAGGCAACAGGCAAGGGCTTGCGCACAAGAGCCCTCACCCGGGCTTTCAGCCTCCGAGGCATCCCAGGAGCAGCACTCTGCGCCTCAACCCCAGCCTCCGCCAGCTCCCTCAAGAGAGACACATCCTCTCGGCAGGCGTCACAGACAGCAAGATGATCGGTCACAACTCCATCTGGATCGAACCCTGTGGCCGCGAACCGATGGAGGTCTTCAGCATCCGGATGAAAGGCTTCCGGATGGGCCCTGAGCATTGTGTCGGCTCGACGGAGGTTATCGAGTTCACTCCGGCACCAAGCACAGACACGAAGGTGGGCCTCCATCTCCTGCCGCGCGTCATGCCCCAAACCGCCTTCCAGGTAAACCAGCAGCGTCAGCGAGTCTCTTCGTTCGGGACACCCATAATCGTTTCGGTTCATTGTCCCGCCTCCCGGCCAACGAGCCGTCCGTACTCCCGCCCTAACGAGGAAAGACATCGGAGAACCTGTACCCGCAGCGTCCCCTGCCGCACATCGCTCGCCCCGGATATCTCCGCGTAGGAAAGGCCTCGCTCATATCGCAATCCAAGAAGCTTCCTACACGCGTCGGACAGGCGCAACAACGCAG
>JAIWNO010000123.1 GCA_020216785.1 Desulfomonile sp. | reverse complement strand
TGCGTACGAGACGCGCCTCCTGTGCTTTCATGAGTGCGGTCTCGGCATTGTCCGCGTTTGAAGACAGTACCACCGCGCCCTCGTCATCAGTCGTGTCGTGAGGATCGAGCGAGAGGCGGCCGGGGTTCCCCCCTCCCCTCTTCTCGGCAGCGTCGCGGCGGAGACAGCCGATGCAGACGTTACGCGTGATTTCGAGGACAAACGGGTCCAGCGGCCGTCCAGTGTCGTAATTTTTTAAGGCATTGAAAATATGGACAAATGCCTCCTGAACAATGTCTTCGAGGTCCCGGGAAACGTGCGTGGAATAGCGGCGGGCCACGCGGGAAACCATACCGACGTAACGAGCGTAAAACTGCTCCCAGGCTTGCTCGTCACCTTCGTTGCAGCGCCTGACAAGACCAATGATTTCGGACGGAGTGTCAGTCAAAGACACGCGAGCCCTTCCCCTCGTGATTGCCCGAACCGTATACGGCGCTCGACACGCTAGGAGGCAATCTCGGTAACGCGTCGCGGAGACCGTACGCTCGACGCTGACTCGTAGGGGTGCGTCGCGCGGCGGCACCGGCGGTCCGGAAAGAAAGCAATCGTGTTCATATCATACAGCGTTTGTCGGAAAAAATGACACACCTCTAGGGGTACTTCGCAGAGGGCAGTCGTACGTTACGTAGTTGCGGCATAAAAGATGCATCAAATGAATCCTGAAATTACAATATGATATAACTATTTATTAAAGTATTTTCTTGACTTTTGAGGCCGTGTCACCTATATTCCAAAGCCGTGAGGACGTGATTCGGCCTGAACCGCACGCCCTCTCATTCGACCTCTATCCCGGGATGGACACCCTCCCTCCCCCATAACCCCCCATCCGGGGACATGAGGTCATTTGCATCATAGGGCTTCTCATTAAGCCCGCATTATTCATCCATCGCGCAGCGGCCCTAGTGGTCGCTGCGGCGCGTCAAGAGCAAGGCGTGCCCACAAAGAGTGACTTCCGGGCGAAGTCATGATAGCTTCGTCCCGCGTCGCAACCGGCACTTCAATTAGCGGGAGTCTTCCATGCGAGAAACCCTATCTTGGCTTGTAATAGGGATATTCCTGATCGGGAGCATATTTTTTCTGCGGTGGCTCGGGACGATTTGTTCTTGAGAGCGGACTCTGGAACTCGTTTCCCCGATAGCGGCACGTCTCATGTACGAACCTGCGTTCATTGGGATACAGCTCGCCTTCCCCGTGCAGAGGCAGACCCGCGTGTCTGCCCCGATTTGGGCACACGGGAGAGTGTTTCCCTACAGATGCACGGCACTACTTGAATGCAGGTTCGTATTACATGGTTCACCATGTTGTGACCACAGTCACTATGCGAGTCGCCCTTAGACGACTCATCTCGCACTTTTCCCCGGAGGGACAGGAGTCCCGCCTGTCCATTCGATAAATCAAGAGCGAAATCAGTGACAGGCAATACCTGTCCTGAATCCGGTCCGGGAATACTTCAGGGCCGGCTGTCGGACACGAAAATGTCCAGCAGGCTTTTCAACCCCTTACCCACTTGTGCCAGTCCACCTGTGACGAGCGACACGAGCGTAACATCATCGTCAACGATCCATACGTCAACCGGACGACGAAGCCAATGGTAGCAGCCACGTTCGTTTTTGCGTAGAGGACCGACTCCGACGAGCCGAATGAGCGCGGTCTTGAATGCGCAGGGATCGGGAACTCTTATGCATCCGGAAGAGACAGGGCCCACAGTAGCCGTGCGGATACGAGCGCGGTTCGGATGGGCTGCAGCGTCAAAGCCGTGGATGCCCAGATCGCGGTGACGCTCACACCGACCATTGTCGTCACAGAGCATGAGCGGAGCGAGAAACCCATTGTAAACGTTGGGGATTTTGGTCTCATGGTCGTCGTAGAGGACAAGGTCCGGGTAGCAGTAGACATGATTAAGGACGAAGTTGCCGGGGGGCGTGGGCGAATCCGCGTCACCAAGTCCGACCTTCGTGGTATAGAGCGCTTCGGTGGTTCCGTCGGAGCGAACCCCCTCAAGAACCAGTTCAAAGATGTCCCGGCGTATGACGATCCGTGCCACAGAGAATTTGCCCCCCAGGTGTTGTTCCTCTTGTCGGAGAGTAAGTTCGCGCCAGTTCGTGACGTCAGGGGGAAGGCAGGGATCGGTCGGCGCGTGCAGTTGAACCGGCTGGTGGTAGGGTGACGGGAAGGCGGTCCAGTCCGGAGAGTCCAGCAGGGGTGTCTCGGCAGCGCTTGCCGGAAGAGCCGACAAGCCGGCAAGCATCAAGAGAGCGGCAATCGAGATCGTCGCTGTGGTCATGGAGCATCGTGGAATCATTCACTCTACCGCATCCCAAGAAATTCTGGCCAAACCCTATAGCATTACCGCAGCAGATGTCAACAACTCCGCTATATTCAACATATTTGCTGCTCTTAGAGTGAACATCTAGCCCCTGAACGGGAAATGCGCCAAGGGGACGTACTCAGCGCCGGAGGGTTTGAGGATACTCTGGAAAAGTACCGCAGAAGTCGCCTCGAATCCGGGGCCGGAGATAAAGCCCATCTGTCGAATTGCGCTCGTCAAGTCCCGGTTCAGCCGTCCTGACTTCACCCGCCCAATTGTAAGATGTGGGTTGAACTCCCTAGTTTCTTTGGGGAAACCCAGCGGTTCCATAAGCTCTTCCACTTTGGCGACGAGTGGAGCGAGAGTTCCTTCGGCCGCGCTGACGCCCACCCAAAGGACGCGGGGCCGATTCAGCCCAGGAAAGGCCCCGAGTCCTCGCACGGCGACCGAAAACGGTTGCTGCAATGCGAGTTCGGGTTCGAGGATCTTCCTGATGGTCGGGATCGTTTCGGACTGCACGTTTCCAAGGAATTTTAACGTGAGGTGAATACCTTCCGGCCGTGTCCATCTCACGTCTCCACCGAAGCTCTTCAGCTCCGCAACAATTTCCTTAAGGAAGAACTTGACTCCTTCGGGAAGCTCAATTGCGATAAACGCTCGGACTTCGCTCATGGTGACCATCCCTTCAATGTGAGGTCCGGAGACCAGTCGTCAGAGGTCGCTCCCCTTGCCGTGCTTCCGAGGCGCATCATTGTAGATCTTCATGGCATCGGGTAAGAACTCCCTGAGTTTGCGCAGACGATCCTGGTCGGTGGGATGAGTGGAGAGCCAAGGGGGAATTGGCGGTTTCTTGATTTGTGACATGCGTTCCCACAACCGCAACGCCTCCGTTGGGTCGTATCCTGCCCGCGCCATGTAGATCTGGCCGATGCGATCGGCCTCGAACTCATGGACACGGCTGTAAGGGAGCAAGATGCCGACTAATGCCCCGCTGCCGAGCGCTCCAAGAATCCGTTTCGAGCGTGCGTCGAGTTTGCCGCCGTCTTTGCTGAGAGCCAGCGACCCCAACTGGAGCGCTCCGTTGACGGTAACTGCCTGGCTCACTCGCTCTCCGCCATGTCGCGCCACTGCGTGCGCCACCTCGTGTGCAATGATCGCGGCGAGTCCCGCCTCATTTCGAGCGTACGGGATAATACCGCTGAGCACAAGGATCTTTCCGCCCGGCAAACAGACAGCGTTTGGATCCTTGTTTTCCAAGACCCGAACCTCCCATTTGAAGTTCGGCTTGTCCGTAGCTTCCGCCGCTGCGGTAACCCTTTCAACGACCCGCTTCACCGCGGAGTTGACATGTTCGTCCTTGCTAAGCGATTCCCTGCCGGCAATCTCGTTAAAGGCATTAGTACCGAGCGCGTTCAGCTGCGCGTCGGGTACCATGTTGAACTGGCGTCGTCCGGTGTGCGGAACGCTTGCGCAGCCGTACGCTATCGTTAGCACCAGCAGGAGCCACATTCCGCGACGTATCCGACCTGCGGGCAGCGCGTCGGGGTGTGCAAGTTGATTTATCAAGGAATTCATGGTATTTTTATTTTAGAAGTTCAAGGGGAATATCATCCCTGGAGGTGAAACGTGAAGTGCGACAAATGCGGTTTTATCAGCTTTGATTATAGCCTTACCTGCCCGTCGTGCAATCGGGATCTGTCACTCACTCGGAGCAAGCTTGGTCTGTTCTGGGACCCTCCGGAGACTTCCTTTGAGGAGTTCTTCGCCGAGGCGGCTTCGGGCCTCTATCGAACGACCATTGCGCCTCCACCGCCGGCGCCGGAGGCTGATCTCGAACTGGAAGGCCATGACGAAGCAGAACTGGATCTGGACACCAGCGAAGACGAATTCGAATTCACTCTGGACGACTGACGAGCGCAACGCTATCGCTGAGGCTTCGTCTGCTTCGAGCTTCCCCCTTTATTCAGTTTCAGGCGGCCACTGACCGCGCTCCTGCAAAACGGTCCGAAGGCTCATCAAGGCCCTGTTTACCACCGGCATTCCGCCGTAGATTCCGCACTGAAAAATCACTTCAGCGATCTCCTCAGGCTTGCAGCCTACATTGAGCGCTGCATAAATGTGAAGCTTCAATTCGTCGGCCCGGTCCAGCACTGTGAGCGCTGCAATGGTTATGAGCTGCCGCGTGGTGTGCGGAATGCGCTCCCGCGCGTACACTTGGCCGGTAATGAACATTGAAAGGTCTCTGGCCATTCCCTTGTCGAACGAGCGCCACAAGTCGAAGGGGCGTTCGCCCTTGTACCCGTCGAAATAGAGCTTGGCGACCCTAGCGGTCTTTGTCTTGATATCTTCGTCCATCTTCACCTCGCTGAGGGGCCGGGATCTCCGGGCCGGCCGAGAAATGCCGCGCTGTCAGCGCTGTTGCATCTTGGAAACTGTATGCAATTATTCTTCGAAGTTCACCGGGTCAGACAGCCGGCTTCTTCATCAGTGCTCTTGCTGTTGCCCCGTCTTCTTGCAGTAGGGCCGACATGCTATCCGACACCTCCTCAAAAGCGCACTACCGATCCGTCTTCCGGTACGATGACCGGCACGGGGATTTCCTCGTCCCTGCAAATCTTACTCACCAACCGCTGCCAATCAGTCTGACACAACGGAACCGGGTACAGCGCTCCCGATTCCGGGTCCTTCATAGGCGAGAGCGGCGGCACCTTCTTGGCGACGACGTTGTAAGGGTCGCCGGGAACCTGCTCACCCGCGGAAATGTGTACGAGATACGCTGCTTTCTTCGGCCGCCACCGTTTTATGTACGGAATGGCGCGTTGGAAGCTCATGTGGTGCGGTCGATTGAACGCGGGCTCGTTGAACCAGTGAGACTGGATGATCAGCACGTCCGGCTCGATGAGCATATCCGGTTCATGGATGAGCGCGGCAAAATCCGACGTGTACACCACTCGGAGCGTGCCTGATTGGGCACGATCCTCAAGAGCGTATCCCACAGCGCCCGGGGCAGAGGGCCCGTGCGAGGTTTTGAATGGAACCACGTTGGTCTTCAGCCCTTCGACAGGCTCAAGAGGTATGACGATCCTCTTTTCGATCAGGTTGCCGAGCAGATACCCGAAGCGTGCTTCAATGGCGCTCCATGTCTGAGCGGTGGCGTACACGGGAATCGGTACCCATTCCCGCTTGGGCAGCGATCGTTGAAACACGAGAAGATCATCAAGTCCGAGGTAATGGTCACCGTGTTCGTGGGTGATGAAAATAGCGTCAGGCCGCTGCACGTCGTTTCTCTTCATTTGCATACGTGCGTCCGGCCCGCAATCCAGGAGGATCCGCTCCATACCCGCCATAAAAATGGACGTCCTGGTGCGGTCTTCTCCAAGCCTGTTCATTTCGCTGCAGATAGCGCACCGGCAAGAATGCTCCGGTGTGCACCATGCGCTTCCCGTCCCGAGAAACCGGATCTCCATGAAGGTCACCTCTATGCGACGCCTATCGTAAGAGAGCGCGGGTGGAACATACTTTACCAATAGTGGCTCTGTTCCAGGGCGCTGCACAAACCGCATCGTCAATGCTCCACCCCAACCAACGAAAACGGAGCGCGAAAAACAGCGATGAATTCAAGCCGATTGTGTCGCGGATGCCGGCCGTGCGGCCGGAAGGCAAGGCGGCAGACGAGGTCAAACCCGAGCATGGCTCATCGCTCGGAGTCATTTTCCACGATAAATAATCAGACCGTGCGTGAGATCGTACGGTGAAAGCGCCACGGTGACCCGATCGCCCAGAAGGACCTTGATCCTATACCGGGACATACGCCCTGAAAGCTTCGTAAGAATGCTTCGGCCATCTTCGGTCTCGACCTGATACATGCCTCCGGAATGGACTTTCACTACGGTTCCTTCGACTTTTACATTGTCATCCCGACTCACAGGTTCTCCCTTCGGTAATACGTTACTGAATCGTCGGTAGTACCGACTATCGTTATCAATTATAAATATAATCACTGGAGAGGCCGAAAAAAAGACCACCCACCTACGCCGCCCAATCCTCCTACTACCATTGCTCTTTCGTCGGTGTCAATCCATCTCTGAGGCTTCATCACGCACGCGCTGCAAATCAGCCGGTGTGTCCACTTCGATGGAGTCCTTTTCTGTGAGAACAACTTTGATACGGAATCCGTGTTCGAGCGCCCGCAATTGCTCGAGTCGCTCACTTACTTCGAGCGCTCCGTGCGGCAGGGTTGCAAAATGCTGGAGAAAATCATTGCGGTAGGCATATATGCCGTGATGTTTATAGTAATTCATCGAGCTTTGGTCATCTCGATAGTACGGAATGGTGGCCCGAGAGAAGTACAGCGCAAAACCCTCCCGATCGAAGACCGTCTTCACCGCATTCGGGTGGTTGATCTCTTCGTCGCGGACGATTCGGTAAATGAGCGTGCTCATGGGGATTGCCGGGTCGTCCAGAAGCGGTGTGACGACCTCGTCCACCATTGAGGGGTCCATAAGGGGCTGATCGCCCTGGATGTTTACCGCTATGTCGCTCCCTTTGAGGCCGACGGCACGCGCAGCTTCCGCGACTCTGTCCGTCCCTGTCGAATGAGTGCTTGACGTCAGAATCGCTTTGCCCCCGCACCGGCACACCGCATCGGAAATCTCCTGGGAATCGGTGGCCACATACGCTTCCGAGAGTGTCGGCGAGCGCAGCGACCGATGGTACACCCACATAATCATGGGCTTGCCGAGAATGTCCGCCAGAGGCTTTCCAGGAAAACGCGTCGATTCGGCCCGGGCCGGGATAAACCCCACGATTCTCGGTCGGCCCATGCGGCCGGGTACGGCGTCGAAATCCGTTCCCGCACACTCCAGGGTCACAGAACCTCCTGTGCTACTGCCCGCAATGAGCCGGAGATCTCGGCGATACGTGCGTCGTCTGTCTGAAGAAGGACGGGGATCACCACAAGTTTTTCCAGAATCGCATCGCTCGCCGGGAGCATGTCGCTCTTATAGACCATATCCCGCGCACAAAGTGGGCCGCCGAACGGGTGCGGGCCCGGCCACGCGGTCTTTTGTGCAAGGAGGTGCTCCCAGTTGGGAAGGTAGTGCCAGAAATTCCCTTTAAAGTAGATCGCTGGGACGCCCTTCTCCCCCAGTTTCTTCTGGAAGGCGACGGCCTTGTCCGCGGTTTCGAGGAAGAAGCAGACGTGCGTGCAGCTGTCCTCGCCTTCGGGCGGCAGTTCCCGCATGGTGATCCCGTCGATGCTTTCGAGGGTCTGTCTCAGTGCATCATGGATCCGCTTTTGATGCCGGAGCACACGATCGAGCCTTCCGAGTTGGGCCAAACCCACCGCTCCCTGAAGTTCATTCATCCGGTAGTTGAATCCGAGGATGGTGCGTCCTTCGAGCCCTCTATGCACGTTGGGATTGTGGTCGTGGCCATGGTCAGCGTATTCGGACGCCCGTACCCACAGCTCACGATCGTCGGTAATCACCATGCCTCCTTCGCCGCACGTGACCGTCTTGTAGAAATCGAATGAGAAGGTGCCCATGTCACCGAATGAACCGAGCTTCTTTCCGGCAATCGCGGCCCCGACTGCTTGAGCCGTATCTTCGATGACCTTGATTCCGCGGTCTTTGGCGATCTCAACTATCTCGCGCACACGGGCAGGCGCTCCAAGCATGTGTACAGGCATCACAGCGCGTGTCCGATCCGTGATCTTGCGCTCGAAGTCGGCCGGGTCAAGATTCAATGTGCGGTCGATTTCCGCGGGAACAGGAACCGCGCCGGCTTCCAGGATTGCCTCAAAGGTGGCAATAAAGGTAAAACCTTGGGTGATAACTTCGTCTCCGTGTCCGATTCCGAGTGCCGCGAGCGCCACCCTTAACGCAGTTGAGCCTGACGTAGTGGCTTGAGCATGTCCCGCGCCGCAGTATCGGGCAAACTCCTCCTCGAATTCTCTCACCTTGAATATGCCCTTTCGCTCCTTCTCGAATTCGTATCGAAAGAGGATACCCGTATCGAGCACTTGATTAACCTGGGCGCGTTCTTCTTTTCCGAACCATTCGTAACCGGGCATGAACATCTCCTGGGTTGTCTGAAATTTTAAGGGGCCGACTTCTGTGGCAGTTGAATCATTCTTGAGCCGGCAGAGAGCAATGCTCATTGTATTTGCAATCGGGTGTTATCCGAATGCAAGCTCATAAATACTTTCAACCTCTTCCGGGCCAAGTCGTCGAGGGTTGTTCTCGACAGGGCGAGTCACCTTGAGCGCTCCCTCCACAAGGCTCGGGATATCCGATCTGGGAATTCCCAGGTCGGAAAGCGACGGGGGAATGCCGATGTCCTCGCAGAGGGTAGCGACCGCTTCCACGGCCATTGCTCCCGCTGTCCGCGTGGGCACGCCGTCGATCGGTTCGGCCATGCTGCGGGCAATCATAGCGAATTGTTCCGGCGCAGCGGGCAGGTTGAACTCCATGACATGAGGAATGAGTACAGCGTTCGCCAAACCATGAGAGATGCGGTACAAGCCTCCCAGGGGATACGCAAGAGCGTGCGCAGCGCCGACTCCCGCGTCCGCAAGCGCCATACCACCGAGGAGACTCCCGTAAAGCATCTTTTCTCGCGCTTCCAAGTCGTCAGGATGAAACACCGCCCGTCGGAGGTTCTCTGCAATGAGGCGGATAGCCGCGAACGCGAGCGCCTCGGTAAAGACTGTACACGACCGGCTCGTCACGGATTCGATAGCGTGAGTGAGGGCATCCATGCCGGTAGCAGCAGTTACGTCCGGCGGCAGCGGTACCGTCAACTGCGGGTCAAGCAGCGCTTTGTCGGGAAACATGAAAGTGCTGTTGATGCCGCCCTTGGCCTTGGTTTCCCGGTTGGAGAAAACAGCGGTGAACGTTACCTCAGAGCCGGTCCCCGCGGTAGTGGGAACCATAATCGTAGAGACGCCGGGCTTGGGTATCAAGTTCAACCCCACGTAATCCTGTGCTTTTCCGTCGTTCGTCATAAGGATGGCTGCGGCTTTGGCAGTATCCATTGCGGAGCCGCCGCCCATGCCGATTACCACTTTGGCCCCGATCTCGCGCCCCAAGGCAGCGCTGTCTTCCGCGTTATCGAGGTAGGGCTCAGGCTCGACACCGGTGAATACCCTGCCTTCCAGGCCGGCAGCGGAGAGATTTGCTGCAACCGATTCGAGGATACCCACTTTCTCCAGGGCAGCGTCGGCCACGAGGAGGTATTTGTGCGCCCCCATCGAGCGAATCAGGTCGCCGAGGCTGCTTATGGAGCCGGCACCGAAGATCACTTCGGTTTTGCATGAGAACGTGCCGTTTTTCTTTATCATGTACCGCTCTGTTTCCGAGATTTCAGGCGCTCAAAGCGGATTGGTTATATCAGAAAACCAGAATGTGAGCAAGGCAAGAAACGGCTTACATTTTTCGGCTATTTATGATAAGTCAGTGAGCCGCAAGAGCGTCTAATTTGTCAGGAGGCCGACTCGGTGCTGGAGATTATCACCCAAGGATTCCGGGATGCCCGGCAATACCTTCAGGGTATGCGCACGCTTTCCGAGGAGAACATCGGTGAAGCGCTCAGAATGATCCGCGTCTCATTGTTGCAAGCGGACGTGGAATTCCAGGTGACCCGCTCATTCCT
>JAIWNO010000122.1 GCA_020216785.1 Desulfomonile sp. | reverse complement strand
CGACCGCGTAAAGGAAAAGGCGCTCGGAGAAATTGTCCTTACCAGGGTCGCCCACAAAGATGTGAAGATGAAGGTCTCGCCCGGTGAGCACTTCATCAAGTTGTGTCACGACGAACTCGTGGAGCTGATGGGGCCGGCGGATTCCTCGCTGAATTTCCGTACGAAGCCTGTGAGTTCCGTGATGATGGTGGGATTGCAGGGGTCCGGCAAGACTACTACAGCCGCCAAGCTCGCGAAATACCTTATAAAAATGGGCAAAAAGCCCATGCTGGTCGCTGCGGACATCTATCGCCCGGCGGCCGTGGACCAGTTGAAGACTCTCGGGGCAAACCTGGAGATTCCTGTCTTCTCTGACGGAGGCGCCGCGCCGCCGGATATCTGTGCGCAAGCGGTCAAGGCAGCGCAAGATCAAAACAGAGACATTGTAATCTTCGATACCGCCGGACGACTTACGATCGACGAACCCCTCATGGAGGAGCTTCACCAGATACAGATACGCACATCTCCGGACAACGTGCTGCTGGTATGCGACGCCATGATGGGCCAGGAATCGGTCAATACCGCCAGGGCTTTCAATGAGCGGATTCAGCTGTCAGGCTTCATACTGACCAAAGTGGACGGCGACGCCCGCGGGGGCGCTGCTCTTTCGATAAAGGCCGCGACCGGAGTCCCCGTCAAGTTCCTGGGCGTAGGCGAAGGACTGGACCGACTGGAGGAGTTCCGTCCGGAGGGTCTCGCTTCACGCATTCTCGGTTTTGGTGATGTTGTCGGCCTTGTCAAGGACTTTCAAGAGGTCGTAGACGAGAAGAAGGCCGAAGAAGATGCAATGCGTATGCTTGCGGGCGACTTCGACCTGAGTGACTTCCTGGGCCAGATTAAGACAATCAAGAAGATGGGACCCCTTCAGGATACCCTCGAGAAGCTCCCCTTCTTCCAGTCTTCGATGCCCCAGGGCGCAACGATGGACGAATCCGAACTGGTACGCATCGAAGCAATAATCAACTCAATGACTCCGGCCGAACGCCGCCGACCCGACATCCTGAACCAGAGCCGGATGCGACGAATTGCCCGCGGCTCAGGCCGACGGGAATCGGAAGTCAGAGACCTGCTCGTCAAGTTTCGCGCAATGCGCTCGTTCATGATGGCAATGGGCGGAGCCAAAGTCGGCGGCAGGTGGAAAAAGGTTCGCAAGATGTTCGGCGGGCTCTTTTCCGGGTCCCAGATACCCGACTTCCAGGCAGGCGAACAGCCGGGCATGGGCGAACCGGGAAAGCCCCGATTTTCAAAAAAGGACCTGGAGAGAAAAAGAAAGAAACGCAAACAGGAGAGACAAGCAAGAAAAAAGGCGAGGAAGCACTGAATTGAGGTCGCGCAGACCTATTGAACAAGATCGTTTCACTTCGCTTGCCATGACAAGTTCCTGGCATGTCGCTGCGAGGAGCAGAGCGACGAAGCAATCTGCAAAGAGAGAAATGCGTGACCAAATTGGTGAAACCTGACACGAAAAGAACCTGGACCGGCCATTATACGTACGACCGGTGATTTCTTCAGAACAATCCACTTCGGAATCGATCCGAGTAATACGCGGCCGCGCCGGAGCATTGGCCCGCCGGCCGCACACGCTCACGGGAGGAACGTCATGACAACAATTATCGGGCTCGTTCTAATGATCATCCTCGGTATTTTGAGCGCCGCGTTGAGCCATTACCGGAGAAACTATTACCTCAGGGTATTCGACGACATTATGGGCCGAGAGGAAGACGATCGCTCCGCGGTGAAGCTCGGGCGCGCGTTCATTTACGGTTTCTTGTTTCCCTTGTACTTTGCGCTGGCAGTCTTGGGCATCATTGCGCTAGTCGCTTTCCTGGTCGTGGCCGGCATCATCGCGGCGATCATCTTCGTGTTCGTTTGGGTGACGGAGAAGTTACTTCCATATGAGTGGTTCGGTGATCTCATGCTCGGCCTGTTTCAAAAGCTGGGATTATCCGGCGCTCTCCAGCCGGCGACCACTGCTTCCATGCCGTCACGCCCCGTGGAGCAGTCTCTTTCACCTGCTCCACCGCCTCAGTCGCCTGCGGCCCCGACCAAAGACGAACCGAAGGAGGAGCCCAAAGACGACCCGGCGAATCCCTTCCCTGGCGGCGGTATTAACAGGACGAGGGTTCACTCTCTCGATTGAGGAATTGACCGTTTGGAACCATGTCCGTCTCTCCGATGCCTTCTGCGGCTCCCGGAACAGGTTTCTGAGTGACTGAGTGCCGATCGCTCTACTTGTCTTTTGCCTCTGAACGATATACGAATTCCTCGACTCCGCGCTGACCGCAGGAATGACCCTGCGGGTCCCGCGGAAGATCGCCGAAAGGCTATGTGGCCAAGTGTTCTCGGCTCTGATTGCCCGGCAATCATGTTCCAAAATCGGTACCCCCAACCTTCTTGCCTGGAAAGGGGTGTGCTCCGTGTTCGCGGTCGCACTCACGATGTGGTCGTTTACTGTCCTTGGTGGTTGCGCATGGTTTCTCTCGAGCAAGAACCGACCTGTAGTTGAAACCAGAGAACCTCGGTCCACGGTTCCCTTGCCGAAGGCGGCAGTGAAGGCAAGCGTCGATCCATTTGCCGGGAAGGACGATTCGAGCAGCAAGGCAGGTGATTCAGGCCGGAAGGGAGAACAGACTACGAGCCCGGGGGATGGCAAGGGCAAAGAGCCACGCTTTCCGAAACACGATCATGCGCGATATATTGATGAAATCAAGAAAAAGGCGCAGGAACTTCTTAATCAACAGGAGGCTTCCGCAGATCGGGTAACGCTTTGCCAGGACAACTCCACCGAGCAATGGTCAGTGACGGCATATAGAAAGGGCAACAAATCCTACTCGTTTGTGGTTTACACCTGGGACCCGGTAGATGGTGCCTTCAAGCAAACCATGGATAAGAGCTTGATCTCAAACTTGAAACACCACTTGAAGCACTCAAGGTCGGGAAAGACCTGCTCTTTTCTTAAAGGGGGCGACGAATGAATCGCCCCCGGCGCACCGCGCCCGGTCTCGCAGGCAAGCTGGCAGCCGCCGCAACCATTTTCCCATGGAGGTTTCAACCATGTTTGCAGACTTGAGACAACCGGCGGTCTCAGGCGGCGCCCACCGAGGCTTTGTCCGCACCGTTGCAATGTCGGGAGCAGCCCTTATTATGCTGATACTCCTCATCCTACCCTATCCGCCTGCCCAAGCCCAGCAGACCCGCGACCAGTGCCGCAAATGCTGCGAAGGCAAGGGCTTTGACGATTACTACCTCGAACAATGCAAGCTCAAGTGCTTCCGAACCCCCGATCACTGCACCGACGCGAAGGCCGCCCCGGCGCCTACGGCCGTGCGCGAGCCCGATCGTCGCGCACTGGCGGAACAGCCTCCTGCGGTAAGCTCAGAAGCCGCGCCGCGACGGGAAGCTGCGCAGCGTGGAGCACCGTTCTCCTGGCCCAGTCAACTGAGCCTCACGCCGGGACGGGAGTGGGAGGCCGCCGGACAGATTCTTTCCGCAAACGGGATTCCTCCCCAGCATCCGAACGCTCAGCGGGCGTTGCAGGCTATCGAGTCTGTGCTCATCGACTTCGCTCGGAAGAATCCTCAAGGCGGACAACTCCCGACAGCCGCATTGGAGCAAATAATTCGTCAAAATCGTTGACCGGTGACGGTTCGCCGAATCTTTGCAGCGGGAATCATGGCGATCCGCTCGAAAGTAATGGATTCCAGAAGTTATGTAACGCGCGGTACGTCCACGGTTGGAATCAGTACGACTTGGCCGGTCTTGACTGTCCTGACGTATGTCTTAATCGCATCTCAGGGGTTGGCCCAACCGGCGGAAGCACCGAGTCCGCTGCACCTGGACCCGTCTGCCCCCATGGGAGCGACTCGCCTCAATTCCTTCTATCCGACGTGGTGGGGGTCCCCTCCCCAGGCCCCGGTTACCGTCCCGTGTCGAGAACCGGGCACATGTGTGCAGTGCCACAAGGCTCAGGCGAATATGGACCCCTCCCACGCCCTGCCCTGCGCCCAGTGTCACCGCGGCGACCCGACAGCAGAGGACGAAAAACTGGCTCATATAGGGCTGATCGCTGACCCCGGCGACCTCCGTCTTGTCGAACAGACCTGCGGGAAATGCCACGAGGATGTGGTCCGACGAGTGCGGATATCCCCTATGGCGCTTGCCCCGCGGATGATTAACCACACCCGGTTCGCGTTTGGGGCTCAGAAGACTCCTGTACCCGCGCACAGCACGGTAGACGCCGCTACACTCACTCAGGTTCCGAGTCCATCGCAATCGGGTAATCTCGGCGATGATCTGCTGCGTCGATCGTGTTTGCGCTGTCATCTCCACACCCGCGGGTCTGCCAGGTGGGGGGAACACCGCGGTCTCGGGTGCTCTGCCTGCCACGTCGCATATCCCAACAGCGCAGACGGTCGGCCTCGCGTACATGCTCTAGTTCGCAGCGTCGGACCCACCGCGTGCCTGAAATGCCACAACGCCAACCATGTGGGCTCGGACTTCGTAGGCCTGTTCGAGAAGGATTTCCAGAGAGGCTTCGTATCACCTTTCGTCAAGGGGCGACAACCGCCTCGGATCTACGGAGCGGAACAGCACCGGCTTTCAGCGGACGTGCATTTCCGTCGCGGCATGGAGTGCATGGACTGCCACTCGATCGACGAGGTGCACGGCAGCGGCGAAGCTCCGCGGTCGGCCCTCCCCGGCGTGACGATTTCGTGCGAAGGATGCCACGTAAACGGCGACCACCCCGCCCTGCTCCCGCAACCGGACGGGACGCTGCTCCTCCTTCGCGGTGGGGGTCGAAAGGTGCCGAAATGGAACGCGGAATTGGTTCCGCACCGTGTGGACAGGCATCGAGAGAAGCTCAGATGCTCCGCGTGTCACGCAGCATGGTCATTCCAGGATTACGGATTGCATCTCATGCTTGAAGAGAGAGCCGACTACTGGAAATGGGCGCCAACGCGAGGGCAGAACGATCCGCAGGTGCAGGAACTCCTCGACAGGTTTGTCGGCACTGAGGCCGACTTGGTGCCCCCCGCTCAGGGAGAGCGTGCCGCTAAGCCTGTGAGCGAATGGGAGCCGCCGGCGACTCGTGACTGGCTCACCGGCGAGCTTCGGCCGGGCGCGTGGTTTCGCGGATATACCGCGCGGCAGTGGGAAGTACCTCCTCTCGGCCTTGACAGCGCCGGTAAGATCGCGCTTCTGCGGCCCATGTCCCAGTACGTTATCACGCACGTCGACGCGGAGGACAACCTTCTGAAAGACCGCGAGATTCCTAACACCGGCGCGGGATCCCCCGCGCTTGTGGTGAACCCGTACACACCCCACACCATCACCCCAACGGGACGGCCCTGCCACGATTGCCACGGCAATCCGAAAGCCGCCGGCCTTGGCGACGGCTTTGTGGGGCTCAAGAAGCCGGGCTTGAATCCTCTATGGAAACCCGAGGACCAAATCCCCGGTCACAATTTTCGTTGGGACGCATTTATTGACGAAGTCGGCAAGCCTTTCCAGTTCAGCACTCGCCCGTCCGCCGGCCCGCTTGATGCGAACACGCTTCAGCGACTGATGCATACGTCCGCGAGGCAGCGAGCGCTCTGGCACGAGTTCCTGAGCAGGGAGAAAAGATAGGGAGCTATGGGCGCAGAATGACCACGCGCCTTCAGTCGCGCTTCAACGACGCAAAAGAGAGGCGCATCCTTGCACGTGTCTGCCCGGATGCTTATGGATATTACAGGAAGGAAATCGAAGACGCGTGAATGGTACCGCGAGAAATTAATCAAGCTTGGAGACTGAAATGAGCACAAAAGATACCGCGAACCTGGATGTTAACCGGCTTGCAGAAGAGCACTTTGTAGAGGCGTACGCGAACCTGGAGGAGTGCAGGTGCGCAGACGAGCATCGCCTGCATGTGGCGCTCTCTGAGCAAAGAGGAACCCCGAAAATTTTCTCGCCCGATCATTTTGGCCTGGGAAACGCCTATTGTGAGACCTTCGGGCGTCGTTGCGAATTCAGATAATCCACTCACTACCGGCAAAGTCGGTATCGCGTTCTTTGAGCGTTTTAGGACACCTGATCGTGAGCCCCTGGATGGGGCTCTTTCACGTACGGAATGTGGCGCATTTCCGACGACAAACCTTACCCAACCGACCGGCGGCTGAGTCAAGACAACCGACCTTGACATGCCCGTTGCAGGGGCTATATGCTAAAAGGCCCTCAATTCAGGGCCGCCGGCCTTCACCCCGGCAGCAGGAGATCCTATGAAGATTACCGACAAAGAAGTGGATTACGTCGCGCTTCTCGGCCGGCTCCACCTTGAGCCGGAAGAAAAGACCAAGTACCGGGCGCAACTCGACGACATTCTCAAATATATGGACAAACTTGGAGAGGTCCCTACGGATCATGTGGAGCCCATGGCCGGTACAGTCGAGCTTTACACGCCTATGCGCGAGGACGTGGTCCGACCCTCACTGTCCATTGAGGAAGCCCTGTCCAATGCGCCTGCACGAACAGGGACTTCGTTCCGCGTTCCCAAGGTCATCGAGTGAGCCGGGAAAAGGAGTGCACTGTGTTGGAACTCTATGAGAAGACCGCGATAGAATTGGGGGAACTCCTTCGCACCAGGCAGGTGGCGTCCGTTGAGGTGACCCGGTCAATGCTCGCGCGTATTGAGGCCACTGAGGAGAAACTCCATTCATTCGTGACCGTCACGCCGGAACTCGCTCTGGAAATGGCAGCGGAAGCCGACCGCCGGATCTCGGCAGGGACTGCCGGGCCGCTCACCGGAATCCCGATTGCGATCAAGGACAATATGTGCGTCAAGGGTCTTCGAGCCTCGTGCGCTTCCCGAATCCTCGCCAATTTCGTCGCGCCGTACGACGCAACAGTTGTGCGCCGTATTCGCGACGCGGGAATGGTGATACTGGGCACAACCAACATGGACGAGTTCGCGATGGGGTCGTCTACCGAGACCTCCTACTGGGGACCAACCCGTAATCCGTGGCATCTCGATATGATTCCGGGCGGTTCGAGCGGCGGGTCCGCCGCGTCGGTCGCAGCGGGCCAAGCCGTAGTGTCCCTCGGGTCGGACACCGGCGGTTCGATCCGGCTACCCGCGAGCTTCTGCAGTGTCACCGGCATCAAGCCCACGTACGGATCGGTCTCCCGATACGGTCTTGTAGCGTACGCGTCAAGCCTCGATCAAATCGGTCCAATTGCCAGGGATGCGACGGATTTGGCGCTCATGCTCAATCTCTTGTGCGGCCACGACCCGATGGACTCTACATCGGTGCCGATGGAGCATCCCGATTTCACGAGCTTTTTGGGAAAACCCATCAAGGGAATGACTCTTGGCCTGCCGAGAGAGTTTTACAGCCACCTGGACGATCCGGATGTCTCGCGGGTGATGGCTGACGCACGAAAGGTCTTCGAAGGACTCGGGGTGTCGTTCGTCGAGCTTTCGCTGCCGCACTTGGACTATGGTATCGCCGCGTACTACATCATCGCACCGAGCGAGGCGTCGTCGAACCTCGCTCGCTACGATGGGGTCAAGTACGGGCACCGAGCGGAGAATTTCGACGGCATGATCGATATGTATTGCAGGACGCGGGCCGAGGGATTCGGAGCGGAGGTGAAGCGCCGTATCATGCTCGGGACTTACGCGCTCTCCTCGGGATATTACGACGCATATTACCTGAAAGCGGCAAAGATCAGGACACTCATCACCGAGGATTTCAAAAGCGCGTTCCAGACATGCGACGCGATTCTCTGCCCTGTGGCCCCGACTCCGCCGTTCAAGATCGGCGAGAAGATCGACGACCCGATCCAAATGTATCTAACAGATGTGTTTACCATTCCCGTCAACATGGCCGGCCTTCCCGGGATGTCGATACCCGGCGGGTTTTCTTCGACAGGCCTGCCGGTCGGGTTGCAGCTCATCGCTCCCCATTTTGCTGAGAGCCGCCTGGTTCAGCTCGCATCCGCGTTTCAGGCGGAAACCGACCACCACCTGAAAAGACCCCCTCTTTAGGATGTCATCATGGAATACGAGGCGGTAATTGGACTGGAAGTACACGCCCAGCTCTTGACAGACTCCAAGGCGTTCTGCTCTTGCACCACCCGGTTCGGCGCGGAGCCGAACAGCAACACATGCCCGATCTGCCAGGGCATGCCGGGGACCCTGCCTGTACTGAACCGCAAGGCCTTGGAATATACTGTGCGTATGGCGCTCGCCTGCAATTGCACCATCAACGAAATCAGCAGATTCGCCCGCAAGAATTACTACTATCCTGACCTGCCGAAGAATTACCAAATCTCCCAGTATGAGCTTCCGGTCGCGGAGCATGGCTGGGTCGAGATCGAGACAGCCGAAGGCGTACGGAGGATCGGACTTACCCGCATCCACATGGAGGAAGACGCGGGCAAGCTCATCCACGATGAAGACCGGCCTGTCTCGTACGTCGACCTGAATAGAACCGGCGTACCGCTCATCGAGATTGTGTCCGAGCCGGAAATCCGTACGCCGGAGGAAGCGGCGGAGTATCTTCGGGCGCTGCGGGCGATTCTTGTGTACCTGGACGTTTGCGATGGCAACATGCAAGAGGGCAGCTTTCGGTGCGACGCAAACGTGTCGGTGCGCCCTGTAGGTCAAAAGAGCCTCGGAGTAAAAACCGAGGTTAAGAACATGAACTCGTTTCGTAACGTGCAGCGGGCGCTCCAATACGAAATCGACCGACAGACCGAAGCATTGCGCAACGGCGAACCTATCGTGCAGGAGACACGACTGTTCGATCCAACCACAGGGACCACCGCGTCCATGAGGAGCAAGGAGCAGGCCCACGACTATCGTTACTTCCCCGACCCGGACCTGCTGCCCCTGCGCGTCGACCCTGAGCTGGTTGAGCGTATCGGCCGTGACCTCCCCGAACTTCCCTCGGAAAAGAAGCGTCGCTTTGTGGAGCAATTCGGCATTCCGCCTTATGACGCGGCCGTACTCACTGCCTCCCGGGAGCTTGCCGCATATTTTGAGCGGACGCTCGAGCTTTTCCCGAAACCCAAGGCAGTAAGCAACTGGATCATGACCGAGCTGATGCGCCAGCTCAAAGGCGAAGAAGCAGGCCTCGCTTCCTGCGCAGTAAAGCCGGAACAGCTCGCCGATCTTCTGAAGCTTATCGATGCGGGTACGATCTCGGGCAAGATAGCCAAGGCAGTCTTCGAAGAGATGTGCTCGACTGGCGGAGACCCGGCGGAAATCATTAATCGGAAGGGGCTGGTTCAGATATCCGATTCCGAGGCCCTTACCGAACTGGTGCGCAAGGTGTTGGACGACAACCGGGGCGAAGTGGAGAAGTACCTCGCGGGTAAGGACAAACTGTTCGGGTTCTTCGTCGGCCAAGTCATGAAAGCGAGCAAAGGGAAAGCAAACCCGCAATTGGTAAACGATTTGTTGGTGCAAGAGTTGCGAGCGCGCTCCAGGTTCTAACTCGACAGCCGGATTTGTTAGTAATACTTAAATTAGTTCCTTGTTGTGGTTTCTTTAAGAAAACCACCCCGGCAAATTAGTAGGTAACCACTATGATCTCAGGTGGTTAACCGCGGAGGAACTCACGGCTGATACCGAAAAGGGGGCCGCGGAAAAAGAACTTGAAAAACACAGCGTTCTCGTGGCATTTTAAAAAATTGCGGGCTGCGCACGACAAGCACCCAGGCAGAAGGATATGGACACAAACCCCACAAAAATAGTAGTATATTATTGTCGCAACCTGCGACTCTTCCAGAACGGAGGACAAAAGGCTTTTGCCCGCTCCCGTCCCGGCGTCTCACTTGTTGCAGTCCCGTGCTCGGGAAAAGTGGAAGCTCATCACCTCCTGAAGACGCTGGCTGCCGGTGCCCGCGGAGTGCTGGTTCTCGCCTGTCAGGAAAAGGCCTGCCAATTCCTGGAAGGTTCAATGCGGAGCCAAAAGCG
>JAIWNO010000121.1 GCA_020216785.1 Desulfomonile sp. | reverse complement strand
TGTGGGCTATGCCCGCACGTGGCTTAAGGAACTCGGCATAGAACCCGAGAGGGTTGCATTCACGCACGTCCCGCCAACGGACACGGAAGCGCTCGACGCAGTCCTGCGGGATTTCAGTACGAAACTGGAAGCCTTCGGGGAGTTCGGCGAGGCCCCGACCCTCTGAGACATCCGGCGTCATTGTGAAGAAAGATCGGTGCGGCTTGGCTCGACCGTCGACGGCCCGGCGCTGGGCATTCGTCACGGAGGAGTAGTCCGGCCCACAGCGGAGGAAAACACCGTGATTGTTGCTGAGCGGAAATCCATAGCTGAAATCAGGAATCTGGTGGACCGCTACACGTCCATCCTGGTAGTCGGGTGCGATTCCTGCGTTGCCGAGTGCGCGGCAGGCGGCCACCGCGAAACCCAGCTCCTCGCGGCCGCGCTCAAACTTTCCTTTCAAAAGGACCGCAAGAGCCCGGTCATTTCCGAGGCATGTCTCGATCGCCAGTGCGTTGACGACTTCATCGAAGGAATCGCGCATCAGGTTCCGGAGCATGAGGCAATTCTCTCCCTCGGTTGCGGCGCGGGAGTGCAGGCCCTTGCCCGGGTGTACACCACGACACCGATCATCCCCGCGCTCGACACGCTCTTCATCGGAGAAACGGAGATGAGGGGCGTCTGGCAGGAGAACTGCCTCGGGTGCGGACAGTGCAAGCTCGGCTACTTCGGTGCGGTCTGTCCCGTGACTCGATGTTCCAAGAAGCTCATGAACGGCCCGTGCGGCGGCTCAAAGGACGGCCGATGCGAGGTGAGTCCCGAAATCCGCTGCGGCTGGCAGATGATCATCGAACGGCTGACCGCACTGGGAGAGTTGGATAGACTCGCGGAATACGTGCCGCCCGTGGACTGGTCGCGATCCCATTCCGGAGGACCGAGGCGTGTTGTGAGGGAGGATCAGAAACCGTGAATACGGAAAGTCGACTGGAAAAGGTGCTGGCCGCAGGACACTTTGCGGTCACTGCGGAATGCGGTCCGCCAAAGGGTTCTGATGTTTCGGTGCTCGAGCGCAAGGCAGCGCATCTCCTCGGCCGGGTTGACGCTGTCAACGTCACCGACAACCAGACCGCTATCGTGCGAATGTCGTCTATAGCTGCGTGCTCCATTCTCAAGGGCATGGGTATCGAGCCCGTCGTTCAAATGGTCACACGGGACCGCAACCGCATCGCTCTTCAGAGTGACCTCTTTGGAGCGTATGCGCTGGGGCTCCGCAATGTACTGTGCCTCACGGGCGACCACCACAGCTTCGGCAACCAGAAAGCCGCAATAGGCGTTTTTGACCTGGATTCGATCCAGTTGGTGCGCACAGTTCGGGACATGAGAGACCACGGAACGATTATCGACGGCGAGGCAATCCAAGGCGCGCCCAGGATGTTCATCGGCGCTGCGGAGAACCCCTTCGCCGATCCGATTGCCTGGCGAGTGACCCGGCTGGCTAAGAAGGTCGCCGCGGGTGCGGATTTCATTCAGACTCAGTGCGTCTTCAACATAAATCGTTTCGAGGAGTTCATGCTTCAGGCGCGCAACGCGGGGCTGACGGACAAGGTGAGCATCCTCGCCGGCGTGACGCCCCTCAAGAGTGCGGGAATGGCCAGGTACATGGCCACGAAAGTCGCGGGCATGGACATCCCCGAGGAATTGCTGAAACGGATCGCCGGTGTCCCCAAAGAGAAACAGGCCGAGGAAGGCATAAAGATCGCGGTGGAAACCATCCAGCGCGTGCGAGAGATCTCCGGCGTCGCGGGTATCCACCTGATGGCAATCGAATGGGAGGAGAAAGTCCCGGAGATTCTCGAAGTTGCAGGCCTTGCCCAACGGCCGCAAGTTTAGCCCGCGAGCTACGCGCGGTGCGGCGCATGTACTGCGCTCCCTGGTAAAGAGATAAACCCATGCCCAAGAAATATCACATCAACGTTGCCAATACCCCCCACCGGTTCCCTCTCGTGGGGCGGTCCGGAATCGTGGACTGGGGCGAAGGATGCCTCAAGTGCGCGGTGTGCGTGAAATGGGAATGCGTGTACGATGCATACCGCAAACGCACGTTCTCGCCCGAAATCATGGCGGACACCATCGATCAGATCTGTAAAGACTGCTTCCGGTGCGTGCAAGGATGCCCCAAGCGCCTTATCCACAAGACGCTCAACCCGGAATGGGAAGCGCTGGGCGATGACGTATTCACCCCCGAAATCATCACCGCCACGTGGAACCAGGCGGAGACCGGTAAGATCCCTGTTTCGGGCGCAGGCTACGGCGGAGCCTATTCAGGTCCGGGCTTCGACTCCATGTGGACCGACATGAGCGAAATCGTCCGCCCGACTCGTGACGGCATTCACGGCAGGGAGTATATCTCCACGGTGATCGATATCGGACGTCGGCACGCGCGACTCCGCTTCGATGCAGAAGGTAGGCTTGAATCGCCCGCGCTGCCTTCGGTACGAGTGCCTCTTCCGATCGTTTTCGACATCCTGCCCTTCGGCGATCTCTCACCCGCGGTTTGGAAGGCCATGGCTTTTGCTGCTACCCGTCTCGGCACTCGGATGATTCTTCCCGAGCCTGAAGCGCGCGAACTGAACGATCACCGTGACGCCCTTGTGCCCTTCTTACGGGCAACGACGACCGATATGAAATGGGCGGCAGGATTCGCAATGGTCGAGTTGGAGGACTCTGCCGATGTTCTCGATATGACGGCAGCACTCAAGCAGGCCAACCCGAACGTTGTCGTTTGTATACGCTTGGCCGCTCGTTCGGCGAACATACCCCGCTCTCTTGAATTGGCGGAAAAGGGAGCAGAAGTCGTCCACCTCGTTGCCGACACCCGCGGGTACGAGCCCGGCGTGGACGACGGCGTGCACCTGAAGGACGTAATTCGCTCCTTTCATGCAGCATTGGTGGATAAGGGACTGCGGGACGAGGTCACTTTTATGGCCGGCGGAGGCATTGCCATGGCCGAGCACGTTGTCAAAGCCATGCTGTGCGGCGCGAATCTGGTGACGGTCGACATTCCGCTTCTCATCGCCCTCGAGTGCAGGGTCTGCCGGAGGTGTGTGGAAGGCGGAGACGATTGCCCGGTGGAGATCTCCCGCATCTCACCCTCATGGGGGGCGGCAAGGATGGTGAACCTCATGGGAGCGTGGCACAACCAATTGCTCGAAATGATGGGGGCGATGGGCATCCGTGAAGCCAGGAGGCTGAGAGGCGAACAGGGCCGGGTGATGTTTTTCGAAGACCTCGAAGCCGACACGTTCGGCAAACTCTTCGGGCAGGCTGACGCATGATGAGGACTGAGTGACGATGCATTACAAGAATGTCTGGAATGAGGTTCCGCGCCCAGAGGTGGTGAAAACGCCGTCGAGATTTCGCCGCGGCATGGGCAAGTACGCGGTAATGTTATCCGAGGCGTGTAACAACTGCCTCAAGTGCGTGGCTATATGTCCGGAGAAAGTATTCGAAGAGCGCGGCGGCAAGCTGCTCCCTCCGCATGACCACCTCTGCCTCGGCGTCGAATGCTCGCTCAAGTCCAATCGCTGTGCGAGAAACTGTCCGACCTCCGCCATCCGGGTGGGTATGAACCCGTCCACGCGGGCAATGGGCGACAAGCGATGGACCGCGGACCTTCTCATGAGCACTTGGTACATGGCGGAGACCGGACGCCTACCCAAGACCGACCTGGAGTACCGAACCGGTGACTCGGGCGGCGGCTTTGACAAGATCCGATTCCGATTTCCGCGGCGGCCACCTCGTCCGGATTTGGATAAGGAAACGATCGACACGTCCATCACGCTCAACAAGCGGAACGATAGTCGGCTGAAAATTGACATCGGCTTCCCTGTTTACGGCGGAGGCATGTCTTTCGGATCGATCAGTCAGATCACCATGCTGAGCCGGATTCGCGCGTTTGCCGCAATGAATTCCTTCACGTGTACAGGCGAAGGCGGGTACCCCGAGGCGCTTTACCCATTCGACGACTACATCATCACCCAGGTCGCAACTGGCCTGTTCGGTGTGAGGGAAGAAACGATTCAGCGGGTGAAGATCGTCGAGTTTAAGTACGCCCAAGGAGCGAAGCCCGGACTTGGCGGCCACCTGCTGGGAGATAAAGTTACTGAGGCCGTGGCACGAATCAGGGAGACCGTACCGGGTTCATCCCTGTTCAGTCCGTTCCCGTTCCATTCCGTGTACTCCGTGGAAGACCACAAGAAACACGTGGACTGGATCAAGGCAATCAATCCGCGCTGTCTCATTTCGGTGAAAGTCTCGACGCCTACCGACGTGGACATGGTGGCAGTCGGCTCTTACTACGCGGGTGCGCACATCGTGCATCTGGACGGATCGTATGGAGGAACCGGCGCTGCTCCCGACGTGGCAAAAAAGAACATAGCCATGCCGATCGAGTACGCAATATCGAAAGTACACAACTTCCTCGTCAATGAAGGAGTTCGCGACGAGATCACACTCATCGTGTCCGGCGGAATCCGCACTGCGTTCGACATTGCGAAAGCCATCGCGCTTGGGGCGGACGGCGTTGTTACCGGCACATCCGAGCTGGTGGCGCTGGAGTGTCTCAGGTGCCACAACTGCGAGAGCGGCCGCGGGTGCGCACGCGGCATCGCAACCACAGATCGGGAACTTACGGGCCTGATGGATCTCGAATGGGGCAGCCGGCGGATAATCAATATGTTCCTCTGCTGGCGCGCCCAATTGAGGGAGATTCTCTATCGGCTCGGGATGAGCAGCGTCAGAGAATTGGTGGGCAGAACCGACGTGCTCGCGCACCTGGATTACAACAAAGACGTTCCGGACGACGACATACGGAAGCCGGCTGAATGAGGTTGGACATGATACACAAAGGCGCCTACGCTGACAGAATCATCAAGTCACGGATCAGGGAATTCGGCCTCGTCGCGGCGACGAAGAATGAAAAGCGGGAAGATGAAGGGGGCTGCGGTGTCACCGGTTTTGCCGCGAACATTCCGGTCGCCGGGCGGCACATATTTGAGCCGTCCATCCGTATGCACAACCGCGGGAACGGCAAGGGCGGCGGGATTGCCGCGGTGGGCTTCGATCCCGATCAGCTGGGCGTCAGCAGGGATGTGCTGGAAAGCCATTATCTGCTCAACATTGCGTTGCTCGACCAGGAATGCCTTCCGATGCTCAAAGAAGCAAACGTGACGCCGTTCTTCGACGTGGCGAAGGAGGAACTCCTTGGTCACCTCTTCGATTATCGCGAAATTCCTGGTCTCGAAGTCAAGCCGCCCGACGTCTGGCGAGCCTTCGTGCGAGTCAAACCCGAGGTCCTTGCAAAATTTATTGAAGAGAACGGTTTCCAGGGAATGCCCTTGCGGTGGGCCGAAGATGAGTTTGTCAGCCGCAACAGCTATCGACTCAACACGCGGTTTTACAGCTCGGTGGGTGACAAGCAGGCGTTCGTGCTGTCCCACGGCCGAAACTCGATGATTCTCAAGATCGTGGGGTATGCGGAGCACGTCGTGCAGTACTATCAGTTGGAGGACTTTGTCGCGCACGTGTGGATTGCTCACCAGCGGTACCCCACTCGAGGCAGAGTCTGGCATCCCGGCGGCGCGCACCCGTTCGTCGGTCTGAACGAGGCGCTCGTGCACAACGGTGATTTCGCAAATTATTACGCCACATGCGACTATCTCCGTCAGCGCGGGCTGCACCCGCAGTTCATGACAGACACCGAAGTGAGCGTGATGCTGTTCGACCTGTGGAACCGGGTCTACGGCTATCCGCTGGAGGTGATCCTGGAGGCCCTCGCGCCGACGGGCGAGCTGGATTTCGATCTGCTGCCTCCTGAGAAGCAGCGGCTTTACGACACGATCCAGTCAACGCATATTCATGCGTCCCCGGACGGGCCGTGGTTCTTCATTATTGCGCGTAATATCCCAGAGACGAACACTTTCCAACTCCTCGGCATCACCGACACGGCGATGCTCCGGCCCCAGGTCTTCTCGCTGTATGACGGCGAGGTGCAGATCGGCCTGATTTGCTCCGAGAAACAGGCCATTGACGCGACGTTGCGATCGTTGGCAGCGGGGGACCCTCGCTTCAGTCCTGTCGCTGATCGGTACTGGAATGCTCGAGGCGGCTCAGTGGACGACGGCGGCGCGTTTCTCTTCAATGTGGAGCCCGCGGCGGATGGATCGAGACGTCTCACATGCATGAACAAGTTCGGCAAGCCGGTTACGGTTGCTGCCCGTAAGCCGCTCGACATTACCGCGCCGGTCACGAAGCCCGACGATTACGGGATAGCTATCGAGCCGCTCCTCCATGAAGCACTCGAATCGAAAGATTCAGCGAAGATTTACGACTTGTTCCGCACACATGCAGCGTTATGGGACTATAACACTCTTCGGTGGGTGGTCGGTCGCATCGGAAAGTGGGTGTCCGTTAACGCCGACGGTCTCGATGGAGTCATCGACGGGCTTACGCTTCTTTTGGACCGTCGGATTCCGCTCGGTGACAAGAAGCGCTCCGCGTTCATTCGCATCGTCACCGAGGAGCTTTATGGGATCCTGCGGTCGTTGACCAGAGTCACGGAATCTGTGCGGCTCGGGCGGTTTGCGCTGGTCGACTTCCAGACGCGCCATGCGCTCCGGCCGCCAGTGGCTGTGGAACGTGTCCTTGTGGTAGACGCAAAGGACTTTGCCCCTGAAGGCGACGAGTGCCAGTCAGTCCTTCTGGTTGACGCGTTCAAGCTCGGTTGGAGACGGTTTATTGTCTTCGACCTCAGGGGCCAGCGGTTCGATGGGTGTGGATTCGGTCCTCGCACAGACGATGTGCGAATCGACTTGTACGGCTCTTCGGGCGACTATGTCGCCAGCGGTATTGACGGCATGGAGCTGCATGTCCACGGAAACGCCCAGGATCAGGTCGCACAGATCATGAAACGAGGCAAGCTTGTCATTTACGGAGACGCGGGCCAGTGCTTCATGTACGGCGCCAAGGGCGGGACCACGTTTGTGCTGGGAAACGCTGCGGGAAGACCGCTGATTAATGCTGCAGGGCATCCCCGCGTCGTGATCAACGGTACCGCGCTGGACTTTCTTGCAGAGAGCTTTATGGCAGGCGATCCCCTCAACGGCGGAGGCTTTGTTATCGTAAACGGCTTGACGATGGACGAGGACGGAAACGTTATCTTCCTGGACCGGCCCTACCCCGGTTCGAACCTATTTTCACTCGCGTCGGGCGGAGCGCTTTATGTGCGTGACCCACACCGGGTAATTGTGGACGAACAGCTCAACGGCGGCAGGCTCGTCGAGCTGTCGAATGAGGACTGGGAGCTGATCCATCCTTATCTGCTGGAAAACGAGCGGCATTTCGGCATAAAGGTGGACGAGTTGCTGACGGTGGACGGCTTGAAACGGCATCCCCACGAAGTGTACCGCAAAGTGGAGGCTGTACCGCTGGCGGTGCTCACTAAGATCCCCGAAACCGACGATTCGGTCTGGGCGCGAAATGCCGTGCGCAAGGCCGTATAGCATTAAGCTGCATTCAGGAGAGTGGAATCGGCGGGTATCCCGCGTGACGCGGAACCCGCCACAGCGAGATGGATTCGGCCGGCATCCACGCCGGCCTTTTTACGTACATGGATAGGCTCATAGCCCGGGCAGGACGTTTGCCAGCAGGAGCAAAGCCAGCGCGCCTGTCACCATCCAGAACACCATGGTGCCGGTAAGCGCAGGGACGAGAATGATCTTGAATGTCGTGAGCACCGTGATGGCAAGAACCAGAAAACAAAGCCACCAGACAATGGCCCTGGGCGGCGTGAGCTTCACCTGAATTCCTCCTTGTTATGAACAGCCTGAACTGTGGGACCCGTACGGAGCAATCTCTTCCACGTGCCGTCGGGCCCCACCTCCAACGGCTATCGCCACGATTTATACCTGACACCTTATCTACACGAATTTTCCCGGATTGAGTATCCCTTTTGGGTCGAGGGCCTGCTTTATGGCACGGGTCACGCCCATCGCCACCTCGTCAAACTCAAGCGACAGGTACTGTGCTTTCTCTATGCCGATCCCGTGCTCTCCCGACAGGGTGCCGCCCAAAGTCAACGCTTCGCGGAAGATTTCCGCAGACGCGGCCTCCACGCGACGAACCTCATCCCGGTCTCTTTGGTCGAAGAGAATCAACGGGTGGAGATTTCCGTCTCCCGCGTGTGCGAGCACGCCGATCTGGACATTGTGACGCTCCGCGATTTCGTTAACCTTCCGGATCATCGTAGCCAGTTGTGTGACCGGCACGGTCGCATCCTCGGTAATCGCGTTGGGGCGCAGGCAGGCCATAGCGGAAAAAGCCCCTCGTCGCGCCTTCCAGATGTGCTCTGCTTCTGCTGCATCGCGGGCGACTATCACTTTGGTCGCGCGATTTGCGGAAAGGACGGTGCTGATACGCTCTGTAATCGGGTCAAGGCTCTCCGGGTCTCCATCTACTTCCATGAGCAAGATGCCTTCCACGTCGAGCGGCAGCCCGAGCCGGTTCGCCCTCTCCACTGCACCGATGATGCTCTGATCCATCAGTTCAAGGGCTGACGGGATTATCCCCTCTCGGATGATCGCTGCCACGGCCCTTCCGCAGTCCTCCAGGTCATCGAAATCCGCTCGCAACGTGCGTGTGGCGGCTGGTCGCGGAATGAGGCGAACCGTGATTTCCGTTACAATCCCGAGCGTGCCCTCGGACCCGCAGATCAGGTGGACGAGGTCGTAGCCCGCCACATGCCTGAGCGGGCCCCTGCCAATCTTAAGCACTCGGCCGTCCGCGAGGACCACCGTCAGTCCTAAGAGATAATCCCGTGTTACCCCGTATTTCACGGTCCGCGGCCCCCCCGCGTTCGTGCCCACGGTCCCGCCCATGGTCGCAACCATCCACGACGCTGGGTCGGGAGGATACATAAGCCCTACTTGGGCTGCAGCAAGCTGCAGGTCGTAGTTGATAACTCCCGGCTCGACGGTCGCAGTGAGGTTCTCTGGGTCGATCGAGAGGATCCGATCCATCCTGGTGAGCACCATAACGATGCCGCCGCGGAGCGGGACCGTCTCGCCGGCCAGGTTGGTTCCCGACCCTCGTGCGGTAACAGGAATCACCTCCCGGTCAGCGACCTTCATGATCGCGGAGACCTGTTTGGTGGATGCAGGGAATAGGATGATGTCGGCAAGGTGCTCTTGAGGGCTTGCGTCGTACGAATACGCTACAAGATCCTCGATACGATCGGTCGCTCCGTCTGTTCCTACAATGTCGATAAGTTCCCGTCGAATGCTGGCGTGCATTTATCCACTCGAAGAGCAAGAGACTCCACTAGTTCAGTATCACTTGGATTTCGTGAGTTCCCGCTTGATGAGGTTGATCAGTTTCGTCACGGGGATCTCCTTAGGACACACACGAGTGCACTCGAAATAGTTCTTGCACGGCCAGACTCCATCCGGGTAATCCAGTTGGCTCAAACGCTCTGAGTGTTGCTCATCGCGTGAGTCGAAGATCCTGCGGGCGGCCTGCACGAGAGCTGCCGGTCCGATAAAACGCTTGTTCTCCGAGGCAATTACCGGACATGAGGCGGTGCAACACGCACAGAGAATACATCGTACCGCATCGTCAAACTTCTTCCTGTCCTCCGGTGATTGGAGGCGCTCCTTTTCAGGTGGGTTGGACGCCTCCAAATAGGGCTTGATCATAGCCACCGTCTCGAAGAACGGATCAAGGTCGACGATAAGGTCTTTCACTGGACGAAAGTTCGGGAGCGGCTCCACGAGAATTTCCTCGGTATGATAGTCCCTTACCAGCTTCTGGCACGCAAGCCCACACACGCCATTTATCCGTACGGCATCGGAACCGCACACTCCGTGTGCGCACGAATGGCGATAGCTCAAAGTGCCGTCCTGCTCCCACTTGATCCGGTTGAGGCAATCGAGGATACGCTCGAACGGCTCTGCCTTCACCTCATAGG
>JAIWNO010000120.1 GCA_020216785.1 Desulfomonile sp. | reverse complement strand
CGCGGTAATAGGGTGTGCTGTCTTTTTCCGGATCAAAACGAAATATCCTGAACCTCACTTGCATGTCAATACGTCCTTGGCTTCGGCTGAAAACGGGTAATTGTCACCGGTTTGAAAGAGACCTGCGGCCCGTCCCCCGTCTTTCTCACCAGTGTGTGCTTCAGCCAGTTCTCGTCGTCTCGTTCGGGGAAGTCCTGTCGGAAGTGCGCGCCTCGGCTCTCCTCTCGTGCAAGCGCGGATATGAGCGTTACCTCGGCGAGAGTCAACAAAGACTCCAGTTCCAACGCCTCCAGCACGTCAGTGTTGAAGACGAATCCCTTATCGTCGACCGCAACCTCTTGGTATTGCTCCTTGAGTTCGGCGACTGCGTTGAGAGCGGCTTCCAAATCGTCTTTCGTCCGGAAGACCGAACAGCAGTCCGTCATGAGATTTTGCATGTCGGCGCGGAGGTGAGAGGCTTTGACACCGATCTTCCGCTCTTTCAATTCGGCGATCTTCCCGACGAGATGCTCTTCAGATTTGGTCGGAAGGTCGATCCACTCGATCTGTTTTAGGTCGGCCGCGATCTTCCGACCCGCGCGTCTGCCGAACACCACCAGGTCGAGTAAGGAATTGCATCCCAGTCTGTTCGCACCGTGCACTGATATACAAGCACACTCGCCGGCGGCGTACAAGCCGGGGACAATCGAACTCGCCGCGTCGAGAACCTGGCCGTCAACGTTGGTAGGTATACCTCCCATCATATAGTGGCATGTGGGACAGACCGGAATCGGCGCCTCGGCCACGTCGATACCGAGGTAAATCCTGGTGAAGGACGCGATATCCCAAAGCTTCTCCATGATACGCGCCTTGCCGAGGTGCGTCAGATCAAGGTTTACATAATCTTTGCCGTCGATCCCCCTTCCCTCCGCAATCTCGGTCATGATGGCGCGGGACACCATGTCCCGAGGGGCAAGGTCCTTGATAGTCGGCGCATAGTGTTCCATAAAGCGCTGCCCTTCGCCATTGAGAAGGACCCCGCCTTCGCCGCGCGCCGCCTCACTGATAAGGACCCCCAAACCGTAAATCCCCGTCGGATGAAACTGGACGAACTCCATGTCCTGCAGCGGGATGCCCGCAGAGTATGCGAGGAAAACCCCGTCGCCGGTGTTGGCCGCGCAGTTGGAGGTAACCCGGTAGAGCTTGCCGAATCCTCCCGTCGCCAGAAGAACCGTCCGAGCGTGGATCACATGCACTTCACCTTTAGCGATGTCATACACTATAATGCCGACGGCGCGGCCGTCACGGATCAGCAGGTCGAGGAGCTGGAACTCCGAGTAGACTTTCATTCCTCGTCGTTCCGCCTGGCCGAACAGCGTGTCCATGACGACCCTGCCCGTACGGTCTGCGGCATAGCACGCCCGCTTAATCGGCCCTTCACCGAAGTTCCGCGTATGGCCGCCAAAGGCGCGCTGTGCTATGGTGCCTTCCGCGGTCCGGCTGAACGGCACTCCCATATGTTCCAGTTCGTAGATGGCGCGGGCCGCGTCCTTCGCCAGGACTTCGGCAGCATCCTGGTCGGCGAGATAGTCGCTGCCCTTCACCGTGTCGTACATATGCCATTCCCAGGAGTCCGGCTCCTCATTGCCGAGGGCAGCGCCGATGCCTCCCTGAGCAGCGCCTGAATGGGATCTGGTCGGATATACTTTGCTCACCACTGCAACGTCGGCGACATCAGCCGCTTCCAGCGCAGCTCGCAGGCCGGCGAGGCCGGCGCCGACTATAACCGTGTCGTGTTTGAAAATCATTGTGCACCTTCTCTCGGTGCGTGAGGCAAGTGCCCCCAGCTGTGAAATACTGCAATTGCCAGAAGAAGTGCCCGGTTGCCATGAATGCTCTCCGGGATCTAGTGGATCGATTCACAAATGCCTTTATACCGATGCGTCGTCAAGACAGTAACATGGCCGTTGTAGGGGCGCACCAGCGTGTGCGCCCGGAAGCCGGGCCGACACATGGGTCGGCCCCTACCGGACGTCGTTAATGTTACGTGTTTGAAAGCGCATTGGTATTACATGGTCTTTGACATCCGTCTTGGGTAGGAGGGCGAGACCTGCCCCTACAGAGCATATCACGTTGTTCAATTCCTCACCCTAGCTCAGGCAACGTGGCAGCTGCATACGAAACGCTCTGCCAGCTTGCCGGTAGTGTGTTGCGCAAGGCACTGCCGGGCGAGCCGTTAGTCGCATCCACAGAGAAAGAGCGGATCGCTCTGCCGCCCCAGCACTTATGAACGGTCACGTCACCGTATTTGTGGAATCGCGCACCTACTACGTACCTGCGCGTGCCTCAGGCGGTTCATACACGCAACCCAGAAGCCCACAGTAATTCCCAACGTACTCAGCCTGGGGCCGGTACAGCATTGGTTTTTCCTGTGCCTCCGCAAATTTCTCCTCAATGATATGGCTGCACCAGCCGGCCACCCGTGATATTGCAAAGATGGGAGTGAACAGATCCCGCGGTATTCCCATCATGTGATATACGGGCGCGCTGAAAAAATCGACATTGGGTTTAATTTCCGACTTGCCGCGGCGCTCGAACTCTTCGCTCGCTGTCTTTTCGACGAGTTTCGAGAGGCGCTCCCACTTCTCGAGACCCCGACTCGCGCCGAGACGCCTCGCCATCTTCTTGAGGTATGTTGCACGCGGGTCGATAGTTTTGTAAACCGCGTGGCCAAACCCCATGATCCGTTCGCCGGCATCGATACGATTCTTGACCCAACCCTCTACATCCGGCTCGTTCTCCAGTTGGAGCAACATCCCCATCACACGCGTATTCGCACCGCCGTGGAGACTCCCTGACAAGGCGCCGATCCCGGCTGCGACAGCCGCGTATATGTGAGCGCGCGTAGAACAGACCTCGCGGCAGGCAAAGGTCGACGCATTGAAGGTGTGGTCCGCATGGAGGATGAGACAGACGTCCAGGTCGTGGGCCGTCTCGTCGTCCGGTTTTTCTCCGGTCAATTGCCACAAGAAATTTGCGGCGTGTGAAAGGCCACTGTCTGACGGGAGGGGGTCGAGACCGTTGCGGATACGGTGCCAGGCTGCCGTAACTACAGGGAGCCGCGCTATGAGGCGGATTGCTTTGCGAACATTTGCGTCCCGAGTTTCGTCGCGAAGCTCCGGGTCCGCAGCAGCAAGTATGGGGACCGCGGCCTGAAGCACGTCCATCGGGTCGCTGGTCTTGGGAAGCGTCCTCAACGCGTCAAACACATAAGTCGGAACGTCGCGCGCCTCGACCACCTTCCGCTCGAAAGCTTCGACTTCCCCTTTCGGTGGAAGGTACCCGTTGAGAAGCAGGTACGCGACTTCAATAAACGATGAGCGGTCTGCCAAGTCCTCGATCCGGTATCCTCTGTAGATCAGGACCCCCTTCTCGCCGTCGATAAAGCTGATCTTCGTATCCGCGACGGTTACGCCGCGCAAACCAATATTCTTCACGGAGACGGTCTGTTGCATCGTACCCCCTCTCATGGGTCAGCAGTGGTTTTAGACGGTAAATCTGAGGGGATTACTCCACCTTGAAGAACATCTCCTTACCTGCCCCGCAGATCGGGCACTTGTCCGGAGCGGCATCCATCACCGTGTTCCCGCACTGCCCACAGACGTAGTAGACGCGCTCAGCGACGGGCTTCCCTGCTTCAAGGGCTTTAATGGCTTCGTCGTACAGGTTGCCGTGGATCTTCTCCACCGCGTTGGCCCAGGAAAAGGCCTGGATGGCTTGTGCATGTTTCTCTTTTTTGGCGACTTCCAGGAACTGCGGATACATGTCGGTGAACTCATAGTGCTCACCAGACTTCGCCGCCTTGAGGTTATCGAGCGTGGACTTCACGCCTCCGACCACATCGAGGTGGAGGTGTGCGTGCACAGTCTCGGCCGCGGCAGCAGCGCGAAAGATCTGTGCCACGCCCCTGAAGCCCTCCGCGTCAGCCTTCTTCGCGAAGGCAAGGTATTTTCTGTTGGCCTGTGACTCCCCAGCGAATGCTGCCATCAAATTCTTTTCAGTCTCACTCATCTCAATTCCTCCTTCTGTGTTAGGCGGTTGAATTAATTACGAGTCACAACGTCATTCTATTTAACCAGTTACAATCCATCCGGGCAACCCGGAAGGCATTATTATCTTAGCAAATCGTCAGCCTTTGATAATCCTCGGCAACATCATTTGATGCTGCGGGCAGATTGAATCGGGGTTTTGATAGACAGAGCCCGCAAAGGCCACCATGTACCGACGCATCTCCGCGAAGGGGATCACCTCGTCGACGAAACCTCGCTTAGCGCAATATATGGGCCGAGATTGATCATAGTACTGCTGTGCAAGAGCGTTCATCTTGTCGATGACCGGTTCGATGGGGCGGTTTGAGTCCTTCTCTTTCACCAGCCGTCGAGCAAACGACGCTGCCGCTGCAGTCTCCCCGTGCATGACGTAGATCTCACTGGTCGGCGTGCCGAGAGTGAAAGCGCAGTGATTATTCGCCGTCGGTCCGCCCATAATGTAATGCGCCGCCGCAGTACCCTTGCGAAGTACGAAGAGCATCATCGGCACGTTTGTTTGCTCAATTGAGTAAATGAGAGCTTGCCCGAGGCCGAGAAGTTCCGCCTTTTCCGCGATGTCGCCCACATCGATTCCCGACGTATCCTGGAACCACACGATGGGAACACGGTCACGGCCGCACAGAGTTACGAATTCGTTCATCTTGATAAGACCCTGACGGTAGAGCTTCCCGCCGATACCCTGATATGGAGCGTACTCAGGATACCCCGGCGGCAGCACTCCCTGCTTGTTTGCTATTATCCCTACAAGGAAGCCGTCTACTTTCACAAGTCCGGTGTACACCTCAGGGCCGTAATCCCGTTTGAACTCCATGTGCTCGCTGCCGTCCACGAGACGCGCGAGCACCTCCTCAAAGTTGTAGACCATTTTCTGATTGAACGGGACGAGTCGCGCAATTTCTTCCACTTGAAAAAGCGGTTCCGCGGGCGCGGCCACTCGAAAGAATCGCGGATTGTACGCCGGCACAGCATCCATATAGTCCTTCAGGGCATCCAGGACTCCCTCTTCCGTGTCGTAGACCTCCCTGAAAAACCCCGTCCCGTCGTAGTGAATCTGAACGCTACCCGGTGGCTGCTCCTTGAAGTGCCTCGTGGCTTCGATGAGTTGTTCTGCTCCCTCTACGTCAAAATAACCCTTCGGCGACATGCCGCTTACGATCCCGCCTCCTCCGACCGCGATGTTCGCGTCTTTGTGAGCGAGGAGAATTGTCGGACTGATGCCGTGGTATCCGCCGCCTGCGGGATTGGTCCCGTAGATCCCGGCGATCACGGGGACACCGAGCTTCTCCAGTTCGGCGTGACGGAAAAAGGTGGTGCCGCCTCCCCTGCGATCAGGATAGACTTCCTGCTGCTCGGTCAACTTGACGCCGGAGCAGTTCACCAGCCATACGAGCGGCAAACGAAGCCTCTTCGCAATATCGGTAACCCGAAGAACATTTTCGGACTGTCCCGGAACCCACGCACCTGCCATGACTTTGTTGTCGAACCCGATGACGACAGCCCACTTGCCGCGAATTTTCGCCAAACCGTCGATGACGCCGGTTGTGCCTTCTTCGTTGTCTTTCGGGTTGAAGATCGTGTGGAGCGGGCACCAAGTGCCCGGGTCGATGAGGTATTCAATCCGCTGCCAGACTGTAAGCTGCCCTCGTTTGTTGATCTTTTCCGCCGGCAGACCGGCATTCTTGACTTTCCGGACTTCCTCTTCGATAGCTTGCTCGATCTCTCTGATTTGATCTACGTTGGCTTGGGTCTGTTTGATCTTGGCTTCAGAGAGCGCCTTGCCGATAGGCGCCATCTTCTCAAAGTAAGGTCTCATCCACGTCCTCCCTCAGTTCGCTTGCCGATCCGCGTCCAGGCCCTTCCCGGACATTTCGGTCAAAAATACGGGCAAGCGCCTCGCTGAGCCGAATGTGCGCGTCGCGAAATTGGACACAGACCTCCAGCGGTGCCTTCTCCTTTGCGGGGGCGCCTCTCCGGCCTCGCCTGACCACTGCACATCGGTATCATCGGCGCGGCGCTATCCGGCGGATCAATCCGGCAGGTCTCCATACCGTGCGTAAAGGGAGAATACCAAGACAACACAACCTTTTCAAGTTCGATCAATAAAGTGAATGACCGTTCTCTTCGCAGACCGAACTGCGCGTCTAATCAGGCTGTTCGGACGGTTCCGACAGCTCGTCGGGGAAGAACTCGGTCTTGCCGGGCGGGATGCTTCTGAGCGAAGGGAACAGACCCTTGAATCGAGGAGAATGTTGTTCCATTTGATCAGGCGCGTGCCGTGACCAATACGGGGTCGAGTCTTCCTCCTCGACGAGCACGGTGAGCAACAGGGCGGGATAGCGATAGCGAGGATTGTTTCCGAGAAAAGTGAGCATCTCTCGCGCTCGGAGGAATTCACCTCTGCGACGGTTGATTTCTCCCAGGAGATACATCACCATGCCGGGATCGCCTTTGGTGAGTCCGCGGCGGAGCGCATCATCCAAGAAACAGTCCGCTGCCTTGAGCAACTCGGCTTCGGTCGAAAGGCTTTCCAACTCCCGGGCGACCCACGATCCCTTAATGCTAATAACACCGAGATCCCTTGGATTCAGCCCCCGGGCCTCGAGGATCGACAGATGGGCCAACCAACTCCTGGCGGAGTATGCTTCGTCCTCGTGGGACTTAAACATCTTGACGTATTCGCGGGAGCGGATAAGGTCTTGCACGTGGCCGGGCACTCGCCGTCGAAAATCTTCAACGCGAGAGGTAAACAGACAATTAGGACATGTGGCCAGTTCCACCGACAAGTTGCAGTCACGGGGCACGATTCTGAAATCGAGTCCATATCCGTAAACGGTCGAGTTGCGCGGTTCCGTTTTCCTCGTGTACGGGACTTCGCTAAGGCAGAGAGGGCAATCGATGACCGCCGATGAACTGTCCACGCTATCCTCCTTAGACAACATCAAATTCAATCAATCTCCCGTAATAAAACCATACAAGTTGTATCATATCATAAATGACCGGTTAAATCCATGCCTTTGTTGAACACTCACTTTTTCCCTTCACAGAAAGCCTGCAAAATGATTAATTATACCTCGTGGCATAGTCCCAGAGAAACAGCATGAAGAGCGCGTCATTCCACTCGATCGACTATTCGAGAGATCTCAATCCGGCCCAGCTCGAAGCGGTCACAGCAGCCGGCGGGCCTGTGCTCGTGATCGCCGGTGCGGGGTCCGGAAAAACCAGGACTATCGTGTATCGAGTGGCCTGGCTCGTTGAACACGGCGTAGCCCCATCTTCGATCCTGCTCTTGACATTTACGCGAAAGGCGGCCGAGGAGATGCTCACCCGTGCGGCGCTGCTTGTTCAAGGGTCGCTGGCACAGGTCACCGGCGGCACATTTCACTCGACGGGCAATCTCCTTCTCAGACGCTACGCCAACCGACTCGGGCTCCAGACTTCTTTCTCGATTATGGACCAGTCAGACTCGATCGATGCGTTCGACCACCTCCGGAAGAGTATCGCCGGTCCCGTAACCGACCTGAAGTCTTTCCCCCGAGCGCGCACCATCGCCGAAGTGGTGAGCCGTTCCAAAGGGACACAAACCTCCATCCGGGATTCTTTGGAGTATCGATATCCGCACTTTGTACACGCGGGAGAACTGATCGAAAAGATCGGCGCCGAGTACGAAGAGTACAAGCGGCTCAACAATCTGATAGATTACGACGACCTCCTGCTGCACACAATTCGACTCCTGGAGGAATACGAGGATGTCCGCCGGGACGTGTCCGCGCGGTGGCAGCATGTCCTCGTTGACGAGTATCAGGACACGAATCGGCTCCAGGCACGCATGCTGGTTCTGCTTGCCTCCGATCACGGCAACGTGATGGCCGTCGGCGATGACTCGCAGAGCATTTATGCGTTCAGGGGCGCGGATTTCCGCAATATAATGGAGTTCCCGGATCTCTTTCCGGGAACACGCATTATCAAACTCGAGGAAAACTATCGGAGCACAGCGCCGATTCTCGCAGTGACCAACTCCATCATCGAGCGGGCTTCAGTCGGCTATCCGAAACGTCTGTACACCAGACGAGCGGGCGGGCCGCTGCCTCTTGCGGCGCGACCGATGGACGAGCGCCGGCAGAGCCGCTTCGTGGTTCAGTGTGTCAAAGAGCTAGTGGAGCACGATATCCCAATACGCGAGGTGGCAGTCCTGTTTCGCGCGGGGTACCACTCGTTTGACTTGGAAGCGGAGCTGGCCCGGAATTCCATACCATTCGTGAAGTACGGCGGCTTCAAATTCATCGAGAGCGTTCATATCAAGGATGTGCTCGCTCACCTGCGCGTGGTGGCTAATCCTGCCGACCGCCTCAGCTGGACGCGGATTTTGAAGCTCCTGCCTGGAGTGGGCGTGAAGACAGCCATGAAACTGGCGGACCGTATAGCGGGCACCGGGATCCCCAACGACGCTGCCGAGCTGTTTCCGCGCAGTGGAAAGCACCACCAGGAAATCCAGAAGTTGCTGGATTTGGTTCGGCGCCTCAAACAAACAGACGAGCCGCTGGCTAACAAGGTGGATCAGGTTAATCAGTACTACTACCCTCACCTGATGGAGAACTACGACAACTACCCGAAGCGGATGAAAGATTTGGAGCATCTGACCGACCTTACGGTTCGGTACCGAAGTCTTTACCGGTTTCTCAACGATATGGCACTGGAACCTCCCGACGAGGAGCGCACGGGAAACGATCGGCGATCAAACAGCCTTGTGCTTTCTACAATTCATTCAGCTAAGGGCCTCGAGTGGCACACAGTGATCCTCATCTGGGCAGCGGAGGGGAGGATTCCCTCGCCGATGGCCATGGATTCTCCTGACGAATTAGAGGAGGAACGACGCCTTCTTTACGTGGCGGCCACCCGCGCTAAGCACAACCTGGTCATTCTGGCTCCCAGGACGATGATGGATCGAGCCAGAGGAATCTCACAGGTGCGGCCTTCAAGATTCATTGAAGAAATTCCTCAGGAGTATTTCCGCGGACTTGCGCTGGACTGATCAGTCGTCTAGGGCTTTATTGGGACCCAACAGCGGGAGCCACCTCCTTATTCTTTAGGTCCAGCGTCTCCTTGACCAGTTCCTTTTCGTGGTCGAATGAGGTGACCCGCTGGACCATGATTTTTTGCGCGGCAACCGGACCGGCGCCGTGCCAAGTACCCACGCCGTGCTGCCCAGCAGTCCAGTGCTGCAACAGCTTGTGGACCTTCAGGATGTTCTCGGTTGGCTCGTCCGAGCCGAAGCTGAAGAATTCCTCGACGTAATGCTTCGTTTCCGGGTTCTTGAGTTCCTTCAGCGACGGAAGTGTTACGATCAGTCCGCCGCCGATGTCGCCTGCAAGGGCCATGGTCCGCCAAAATGCATTGCAGATATTCAGCTTGGCCACGTTACCCATCAACTCGTCCGGCAAAAAGACTCCCGAGCCCGGAGGTTCTTCGCTCCCGAGGTGCGCGGCCGCAAGACCGCAAGCGCGACCTGTTTCCCTGCGCACCACCATTCCGGCGATTTGTTCGTTGATGTGCGTGACTTTTTGGAGCCCTTTGTACTCCTGGAGAAGCTTGCAGGCGCCAATGATCTGATTCATAAAACCAACCTTGCAAGTTCCACCGCAGGTCATCCGGTGCGTTCTCGCAAAGCGGGTGACAATCTTGCCCGAATACTTTGCTTCCTGGCAATGGAAGACGCGCTCCCACGGCACAAAGACATTGTCGAAAATCACCATGGATGTCTCGCGCTGGCCAAAGACCGGATTGCCCAGTTCATACAGATCGTCAGCCTGTTCCCGCTCTGCAGAATAAGGCGAATACTGGCATACGTACGTAATGCCGTCCGCGTCGCTCGGGGTAGCAAACGCTACAGAGTAGTCCTTCTCTTCGTCGGAGTG